>CAZIFP010000017.1:0-20697 GCA_964538105.1 uncultured Bifidobacteriaceae bacterium | reverse complement strand
CGCGCAGCCGTTCGAGCGCTTCCGTTTCGTCCGTGCAAATCGGTTCGTCGCTCAAGTTGCCGCTGGTGGCGACGACGGGAATCTTCAACTCCGCCATCAGCAAGTGGTGCAGCGGATTGGACGGCAGCATCACGCCGAGGTTGGGATTGCCGGGAACGACGCTTTCGACAATCTGAAATTTTGAATTTGAAATTTCAGATGGCTGACGACGGTGCAGCAGGACAATTGGCGCTTCGGGCGAGCACAACAATCGCTCCTCCAAAGCTGAAACCTCACATACCACCTTCACACTTTTAAGTGAAGGAAACATCAACGCCAGCGGTTTTTCCTCGCGGTGTTTGCGTTCGCGCAAAAGCCGGACAACCTTTTCGTTACGTGCAGCGGCCAGCAGATGAAATCCGCCGATGCCCTTGACCGCGACAATTTTTCCCCGGCGAATCGCATTGGCGGCGGCCCGCAGCGCTTCGTCGCCGCCGAAGACCGCTTCGCCGGCGGCGTTCCAGAATTCCAGTCGCGGCCCGCAGACCGGACACGCGTTCGGTTGTGCGTGAAAGCGTCGGTCCTTCGGGTTGTCGTATTCCTTCCGGCAGGCCGGACACATCGCGAATTTTTTCATCGAGGTGTTCGCGCGGTCGTAGGGCAGCGACTCGATGATGCTGAAACGCGGGCCGCAGTTGGTGCAGTTTGTGAAGGGATACCGGAAGCGCCGGTTTTTTTTATCGAAAATATCGCGCAAACAATCAGGACAGGTGGCGATGTCGGGCAGCACCAGCGCGGTTTTGTTGCCGCTATTTTCGCTGGCTCGGATTTCAAATTTGCTGAAGCCCACCGCGTCCAGCCAGGTTGTCTCCATGCTTTGGATGGAACTGCGTGGCGGTTTTTCCGCTTCGAGCCGGCGCAGAAATTGTTCGAGCGTCGGGCGCGGGCTTTCGGCCTCGACGAAGACGCCCTGCGGGGAATTATTGACCCAGCCGGTCACCGCCAGCTCGGTGGCGAGCCGGTGGACAAACGGGCGAAAGCCCACGCCTTGCACCGCGCCGCGCAGGGCGAGCTTGACGCGCACCCGTGAGAGTGGCTGGTTCTTCATAAACTCTTTCGCATCCAACCGTGACCGCATCCCATTTTCCATCACAACCTCCGTCACAACTTATCTTCTTTTGCCCAAATGCAACCGGAAATTGGCATCCGCGCGGAATGGGTTGATTTTCGCGCGCCAGCGGTTCACGTTGGCATTGCGTCCATGCACGAATTATCCATCATGACCGAGGCGCTGCGGATGGCCACGGACACCGCGCAGGCCGCCGGCGCGTCGCGCGTGCGGAAATTGCGCCTGCGCATCGGCAGCCTGAGCGGCGTCGTGCCGGACGCGCTGCGGTTTGCGTTCGACGTGGTTTGTCATGGCACGATGGCCGAGGGCGCGACGCTGGAAATTGAGGCGGTGCCGGCGGCGTGCTGGTGCGCGACGTGCCAGGCGGAGTTTGAGTGCGTGGATTTTTTCAACGAATGTCCCCGCTGCCACGATGTCAGCGGCGAGTTGCGGCGCGGGCGGGAACTGGATATCGCCGCCGTGGAGACCTCATAATATGTGTCAAGAATGCGGTTGCGGCAGCGGCGGTGGCGATGTGAAAATCGGCGGCCACGCGCATGGACGTGAACATCATCATGGTCACGATTCTCACGAACATGGCCATGCTCACAGCCATTCACACGGCATCAGGACTTTGGATCTCAACCGTTCGCTGATGGAGAAAAACGCCCTGCTCGCCGAGCGCAACCGGGGATTTTTTCGCGCCAAAAAACTGCTCGTGTTGAATGTCGTTTCGTCACCGGGTTCCGGCAAAACCACATTCATCCGCGAGACGGCGGCGAAACTGGCGGGCAAATTGCGGGTCGGCGTGATCGTCGGCGACCTCGCGACGGACAATGACGCCGCGCGGCTGCGCACCGCCGGCATTCCCGTCGTGCAAATCACCACCGGTACGGTTTGCCATCTGGACGCCGACATGGTTTCCAAAGCGGCGAGCCAGCTTGATCTCGACCAGCTCGACGTGCTGGTGATTGAAAATGTGGGCAACCTCGTCTGCCCGGCGGATTACGATCTCGGCGAAGATTTGCGCGTGGTGCTGCTGTCCGTCACCGAGGGCGAAGACAAGCCGCTGAAATATCCGCCAATGTTTCATTCCGCCCAAGTTGCGATCATCACGAAGAACGACATGGCGACCGCCGCCGGATTCAATCGCGATCTTGTGCTCATGAACCTCCAGCGCGTGAGTCATCACGCGAAAATTTTCGTGCTGTCGGCAAAAACAGGCGACGGCATGAAAGCCTGGCTGGATTTTCTGGCGGAAGAAAATGCCGCGGTGAAGCGCAAATAAAATCTCGCGGCGCGGTCAATTCAGTTGCGGCGACCGGCAGAACGTCTGAATTTTTTTCACCGCCTCGGTAAATTTTTTTTTAACTCCCGGTGAAAAATCTTCGCGGAAACCCAAATCTACGGCGGGAATTGTCAACCACCAGGCTACCGGCACACGGCCAAAGACATCACGGGCCAGCGCCAGCATCGTGCGCGGATTGGCGGCGTGGGCCATGATCTGCGAGGTTTCGTTCGGTTCCAGATTGCGCCATAGAACTTCATTCGGTGCGTCCACGGCGGCGTCCACGAAGATGACGGTGCCGGCGCGGGAAATTGGGCCGGCGAGTTCAGGCGTGAGCAGCGGGCAGATGAGCGTGCGGACGCCGGGCAGACGCAGATGGCCCACGGCTTCGGCCACGCGCGGCCCGATACCGTCGTCGCCACGCAGCGTGTTGCCGTAGCCGATGACCAGAAATTCGGCTTCGATTGAAACTTCGTAATTCATAAAATTTTGCCGACGGAGAAACGACCAAACACGTCCCCCCGCCGGCGCTTTTTTTGTCCAAACCAACCCAGACAAAAATTCTAGCCGCGTGCGACTTCGCTTAACACGGTTCCATCCGGCGCGATCAAGCGGATATGCAGCGGCATCTGCCCGACGGCGTGCGTCGAGCAACTTAAACACGGGTCGTAACAGCGGATGCCATGTTCGACGCGATTCAACATTGGTTCGGGAATTTGCTCGCCGCGAACGTAATGCCGCGCGATTTGCGCCACGGTCTGGTTCATCGCCAGATTGTTCTGGCCGGTGGCGACGATGAGATTCACCCGCTGCAACAGACCGTTGCGATCCACCGTGTAATCGTGGAACAACGTGCCGCGCGGGGCTTCACTCACGCCGACGCCGCGCAAATTGTTGATGCCGGCATCGGCGCGGAGATAGTCGCTGGATAATTCGGGATCGTCCATGTAGCGCTCGACATATTCGATGCCCGCAAGAATTTCAATGAGCCGCGCGTAGTGATACAGGAAGGACGACGTGACCGCGCCGTGGCCAAGTTTCTTGAATTTTTTCAGTTCGGCATCCGCCTTCGGCACGCCCATGTGCTGGCACACGTTCAGGCGTGCGAGCGGGCCGACGCGATACATGCCGTCGGAAAATCCCAGCGGCTTGTAGTAAGGCGATTTGAGATAGGACGTGCCCTGCACGGATTCGCCGATGTAGTCCAGATAATTTTGCGCGTCAATCTGGTCGGTGATGATGCTGCCGCTGCTGTCTGTGAAACGCAGCTTGCCGCCGTGATGCTCCCAGGTGCCGTCTTCCGCCACGAGGGCCATGAACAGCGACGGGAAATTGCCGAAAATTTGAATCTCGCGTTTATGCGTTTCCATCGTTTTTCTCCAGAGGTCAAACGCGACCTTCGTGGTGGCAATCGCTTCGGGCAGCCACGCGCGGATTTTGGCGCGGCCCTCCTCGCTCAACGCGCTGCGCACGCCGCCAGGGACGGCCCACGCGGGATGAATTTTTTTGTCGCCAAGCACCTCAATGATATCCTGGCCGAACTGGCGCAGGCGGATGCCGGCGCGGGCCAGCTCCTTGTTCGCCGCGATCAGACCGAAAACATTCCGTTGTGCTGGAGCCGTGTCCCAACCGAGCAGAAAATCCGGCGCGCTCAAATGGAAAAAACTCAACGCGTGCGACTGGATGAGCTGGCCGAGATTCAACAGGCGGCGCAGTTTGTCAGCGGCGGGCGGAATGTTGACAGCCATGAGCGCGTCGCCGGCCTTGGCCGACGCGAGCGTGTGGCTCACCGGACAGATGCCGCAGATGCGCTGCGTGATGCCGGGCATCTCGGTGTAGGGCCGGCCTTCGCAGAATTTCTCGAAGCCGCGAAACTCGACGACGTGGAATTCCGCGTCGGAAACATTCCCGGCGTCGTCCATGAAAAGGCTGATTTTGGCGTGCCCCTCAATGCGAGTCACCGGATCAATGATGATGCGTTTTGACATAACAAATGGTTCACCCGAATTTCAGTTGTTCGCCTTCCTGTTTCGGCACGGTGCCGGCCAGCAGTTGCGCGACCAGCGCCTTGATCCGCGCGGCAGGCGGCGGGCAGCCGGGCAGAAAATATTCGACCAAGACCATTTCATGCACCGGCCGCACAGTTGCGAGCAAATGCGGCACAATGCCGTCGGCCTTCGGCACGCCGGGATTGTTCTGCGCGTTTTCGACGTAGGCGCGCTGCAAAACATTTTCCACGTTGGCCAGACCCAGCGGGTTGCGCATCGCGGGCACATTGCCGGTGACGGCGCAGTCGCCAAACGAGACCAGCACCTTCGTTCGCGCACGGATTTTGTGGAGGATTTCCAAGTTGTCTTCGTTGCAGACCGCGCCTTCGATCAGGCACAAATCCACATTTTCGGGATAATCCTTCACGTCCACGACGGGGCTGTAAACGAGATCCACCGCGTCCGCGAGATCAATCAGAAACTCGTCGAGGTCAAGGAACGACATGTGGCAGCCGGCGCAGCCGCCCAACCAAACTGTGGCCAAACGAATCTTCATAAATCAATTTTTCAATCGGCGGCGACCCATTGTTTCTTCTCGCGGGCGTTGACGATGAACTCCAGCTTGTCGCGGTCGCGTTCCATTTCGCCAACGGTCGAACCCTTGTTGAACAGCGCGCCGGTCGGGCAGGACATGACGCATTTGCCGCATTCGGTGCAGGAATCGGCTTCGCCCCACGGCATGTTGAGGTCGGTGATGATTTTGGATTTGGCGCCACGGCCGGAAACGTTCTTCGTGCCCGCGCCCTCGATGTGCCAGCAGACGCGCACGCAGCGGTTGCACAGCACGCAGCGGTTGTGGTCCATGCCGAAGAGCCGGTGCGTCGTGTCCAGATTCCATTTCGGAAAGGTGTAATCGTAGCGGACGTGCTCCATGCCTTGCGAATAGGCGAGCGTCTGCAATTCGCAATGGCCGTTCGACACGCACACGGCGCAGACGTGATTCCGCTCGGCGAACAGCAGTTCCAGAATCATGCGGCGATATTTCCGCAACCGTTCGCTGTGGGTCTTGATGTCCATGCCCTCGGAAACTTTCGTCGTGCAGGCGGGCAGCAGTTTCGGAATGCCGGTGATCTCCACGATGCATAACCGGCACGCGCCGATGTCGTAAACGCCTTCGAGATGGCAGAGCGTCGGGATTTTTATGCCGTTGTCGTTTGCGACCTGCAACACGGTCGCGCCTTCCTCGGCACTGATCTGCTTGCCGTCAATGGTCAAAGTTTTGGCAGCCATAAAAATTATTTCGTCGCGAGTTCAGTTTTCTTCACCGCGCCGTTGGTGTGCGGGCCAAAGGGATCGGGCTGGAGCAGCGCCTCGAATTCGTTGCGGAAAAACCGCAGCGTGCTCATGGTCGGATTCGGCGCAGTCTGGCCGAGGCCGCACAAGCTCGTGTTGCGCACCATGTCGCAAAGTTCCTCGAGTTTCGCGAGGTCGCGCGCGGTGGCTTTGCGATTCACAATTTTGTCGAGAATGTGATGCATCTGCACGGTGCCAGCGCGACAGGGAATGCATTTGCCGCAGGATTCATCCATGCAAAATTCCATGAAGAAGCGCGCGATCTCCACCATGTTCGTGGACTGGTCCATCACGATCATGCCGCCCGAACCCATGATGGAGCCGAGCTTGCCAAGTGATTCGTAATCCACCGGCGTGTCCAGATGCTGCGACGGGATGCAGCCGCCGGACGGCCCGCCGGTCTGCACGGCCTTGATGGTGCCGCCGTCGGGAGCGCCGCCGCCCATTTCCTCGACGATGGTCCGCAACGGCGTGCCCATCGGCACTTCGATGAGGCCGGTGTTCTTGATTTTTCCGGCGAGCGCAAAAACTTTGGTGCCCTTGCTTTTTTCCGTGCCAATGCCGGCGAACCATTCCGCGCCTTTGCGGTAAATCGCCGGGACGTTGGCAAAGGTCTCGACGTTGTTCAGCAGCGTCGGGCAGCCGAACAAGCCGCTCTCGGCCGGAAACGGCGGACGCGGACGCGGCGTGCCGCGCTTGCCTTCGACGGATGACATGAGCGCGGTTTCTTCGCCGCAGACAAACGCGCCCGCGCCGATGCGCAGGTCAACGTTGAAATTGAACGGCGATTCAAAGATTCCCGCGCCGAGCAAACCATTTTGCTTGGCCTGCTTGATCGCGATTTGCAGCCGGGAAATCGCCAGCGGATATTCCGCGCGCACATAAATAAACCCCTGGTCCGCGCCGACCGCATAGGCCGCGATGGCCATACCTTCGAGCACGCTATGCGGATCGCTTTCCAAGACGCTGCGGTCCATGAACGCACCGGGATCGCCTTCGTCCGCGTTGCAGACGACGTATTTTTTTGCACCCGGTGATTTGGCGACCGTGCCCCATTTCAAACCAGTCGGGAAACCTGCGCCACCACGGCCGCGCAGGCCGCTCTTGACCATCGCTTCGACAACTTCCTTTGGTGCCATCTCGTGCAGCACTTCGTGCAAGGCCTGATAGCCGTCGGCGGCGATGTAACTTTCAACCCGTTCCGGGTCAATGACACCGCTGTTCGCGAGCACGATGGAAGTTTGCTTCGCGAAAAATGCAGAATTCGGATCGGTCTGCGGAACCTCGATTTTACCACCCTTGAGTCCGGCGATGATCAACGGCGCGTTCTCCGCCGTGACTTTGACGTAGAGCGTATTTTGAGGATCAACCGCCACCAGCGGGCCTTCGCAGCAGAGCTTCATGCAGCCGACGCCGCGCACCTCAACCTCGTTTTGCAGGCCAGTATCCGCGACGGCCTGGTCGAGCTGCTGCTTGACACCCTTGGAATCGGAGGACATGCAGCCGGCGGCCATGCAGCAGCGGAGGATGATTTTTTTCCGCCCGGCGATTTCCTTTTCTTTGATGGCGGTGAGATCGTTGAAAATCATTTTTGCATCCAGTGGTTGATGTGTTCGAGCGCGGATTCGGGGGTGGCGCGCGGCGTGACCGTGCCGTCATAGACGACCGCCGGCGCGATGCCGCAGGCGCCGATGCAGCGCGCGGTCAGCAGCGAAAGCTGGTTGTCCGCCGTGGTTTCGCCGGGACGGATTTTGTGCTTGTCCGTGATGGCATCAATGATTTTGTCGGCACCTTTCACATAGCACGCCGTGCCCATGCAGACGACGCAGGCGTGCTGACCCTGCGGCTTGAGTTGGAAGAAATGATAAAACGTCGCGACGCCATAAACCCGGCTCGGCGGCAATTTGAGTTTGACGGAAACAAAGAGCAACAGATCGTCTTCGAGATAGCCGAACAGTTCCTGCGCCTTGTGCAAAATTTCGATGAGCGCGTCCTGCCGGAACTGGTGCTTCTTCATGTGGACTTCGAGAATCTTGAAGCGTTTGTCCCCGCTGGCGTGTTTGAGCACGCGCGCGGCGTTTTTCTCTTTTTTCCCCGAAAGCGCTGGCAACATATGTTTATGTGTTTTTGACTTCCACCAAAAACAACTTATGACCATAAAGGTTTGCCGACTCCACGGCGTTTGGCTTTGATTGGACATTTTTTGCACAGCCGGAACCGTTGGATTTCCATTCTGTTTACCTCACAGCCGTCTGCGGCAAAACTCCAAGTCAAGAAAGGCAAAGGATTTGGCAAGAAATGAGAAGTGGGTTGCCGTCAATTACATCAGAGTTAAGCTGCGGATTGCGTTATAAATTCAAATCCGCTTATGGCGAAAACAACCGGTTCCGCTAACCATGTTTTCCTTGAGCGATCAAATGCCGGCGGTGGTGGCCGGGCGAGACGCACAAAATTGGCCCGGCAAAAAATAAGACGAACAACTTGTTTCAATAAAACGACACTTTATGCACTCAAAAACACTACGTTCCCTCGGTCTCATCGCGGCGGCCCTTTGGGCCTCAACAGGCGGCCTGCACGCAGGCGAAGCCGACTTGAAAATCCCTGGCCTCGAACAGGTGAAGTTTGACGGACTGGGCGGCTTGAGCGGCCTGACGCTGATGTATCTCGGCATCGCCATGTGCGCCGTCGGCGCGGTCTTCGGTCTGGTGCAATACTGGCAGACGAAGCGGCTGCCGGTGCACGAGTCCATGAGCAGCGTCTCGCACACGATTTGGGAAACGTGCAAGGAGTATTTGTTCCAGCAGGGAAAATTCCTCGCCATCCTGTGGGTGCTGATCGCGAGCTGCATCTTTTTCTATTTCCGGGTGCTTGAGCATAAGGAGTATGGTGACATCACCGTCATTTTACTCGCCTCGATTCTCGGCATGTTGGGTAGCTACGGTGTCGCGTGGTTCGGCATCCGCATCAACACGACGGCCAACAGCCGCACGGCATTTTCGGCGCTCAAGGGCAGTCCGCTCCGCACGCTTTCCATCCCGCTGCAATCCGGCATGAGCGTCGGCCTGCTGCTGGTCTCCGTGGAATTGTTTTTCATGATCAGCATCCTGGTGTTTTTGCCGAAGGAACTGGTCGGCCCCTGCTTCATCGGCTTTGCCATCGGCGAATCGCTGGGCGCGAGCGTGCTGCGCATCTGCGGCGGCATCTTCACGAAAATCGCCGACATCGGCAGCGACCTGATGAAAATTGTATTCAAGCTGCCGGAAGATGACCCGAAAAATCCCGGCGTCATCGCCGACTGCACCGGTGACAACGCGGGCGATTCGGTCGGCCCGACAGCCGATGGTTTCGAAACCTACGGCGTGACCGGCGTGGCATTGATTGCCTTCCTTGCGCTGGCGCTGGCGGCCAATCAGCCGGTTTGCGCCACACTGATCATCTGGCTGTTCACGATGCGCGCGCTGATGATTGCGACTTCGCTGGCCTCTTATTTTATCAACGACTCGGTTTGCCGGGCGCGTTACGGCAGCCAGAAGGATTTTGATTTTGAAGCGCCGCTGACCCAGTTGGTCTGGATCACCTCGGCCATTTCCATTTTCGTCACGTTCATCGCCAGCTATGTGCTGCTGGCCCATCAAACCGGGTTACATCCCGATTTGTGGTGGGTGCTGGCGGCGATCATTTCGTGCGGCACGGCGGCGGGCGCGCTGATTCCCGAATTCTCGAAAATTTTCACCAGCACCAATTCGCAGCATGTGAAGGAAATCACCACCTGCTCCAAACGCGGCGGCGCGTCGCTGAACATCCTGTCGGGCTTCGTGGCCGGCAATTTCTCCGCGTTCTGGACGGGGCTGGTCATTCTCTCGCTGATGTTCACGAGCTGCCTGTTCGCCATGTATCAAGGCTCGCCCATTGTGGTGCTGATGCCGGATTCCTTGAAGTTCGCCGCGCCGATCTTCGCCTTCGGCCTCGTCGCGTTCGGGTTTTTGAGCATGGGTCCGGTGACGATCGCCGTGGACAGTTTCGGGCCGGTCACCGACAACGCGCAGTCCATATATGAATTGAGCCAGATTGAATCGCGCAAAAACATCCGCGCTGAAATTGAAGAACAGTTCGGCTTTGAACCCGATTTCGAAAACGCCAAATACCAGCTTGAAAAGGGCGACGGCGCGGGCAATACCTTCAAGGCCACCGCCAAGCCCGTGCTGATCGGCACCGCCGTCGTCGGCGCGACGACAATGGTTTTCGGCATCATTATATTGCTCGACAACATCGGCAAGGCCGCCGACCCGTCGTTCAGCATCGTTTCCAAATTGAGCCTCGTGCTGCCCGAAATGATTCTCGGCCTGCTCATGGGCGGCTCAGTGATTTATTGGTTCACCGGCGCGTCCTGCCAGGCAGTCGTGACCGGTGCCTACCGGGCGGTGGTTTACATCCAGGATAACATCAAGCTCGATTCCGCTACCGCGTCGGAAAAGGACAGCAAGGAAGTCGTCCGTATCTGCACCGTTTATGCGCAGAAAGGAATGTGGAACATCTTCATCGTGATTTTCTGCCTCGCGCTGTCGCTGGCGTTTTTCAATCCGTATTTCTTCATCAGCTATCTCATCGGCATCGCGTTCTTCGGATTGTTCCAGGCGATCTTCATGGCCAACGCCGGCGGCGCGTGGGACAACGCCAAGAAAATCGTCGAAGTGGAGCTGCGGCAAAAAGGCACCGACCTGCACGCCGCCACCGTCGTCGGCGACACCGTAGGCGATCCGTTCAAGGACACGTCTTCCGTGGCGTTGAACCCGGTGATCAAGTTCACCACGCTCTTCGGCCTGCTCGCTGTGGAAATTGCCGCGACAATGCAGAACCAGAATTTGAAGAACACCATCGGCGGCGTCCTGTTTGTCGTCGCGCTGGTTTTTGTCCATCGTTCGTTCTACGGCATGAGGGTTCCCGAAGCGAAGGAGGAAACGCTGGTGCCACCGGTTGACCTTGCGCCGGAGAAAGGGAATCATTCCAATCACATTCCGGTCGCGTTGGCCGCTGAATCACGCAGATGAAAACCCGCAGATCAGCTCCGGCACTTCGGAATTTACCGGCGGGAAGGAACTGAGAAACAAGGCGCGAAGAGAAATCTTCGCGCCTTGTTTGCTGAAAATATCAAGCCACCGGCTGCGTGCTCGCGGCGGCGGGCAGCTCGTTCACCACGGGCACGGCGATTTTCGCCGCCTCAATGCTCTCGATGCGATGCCGGCGCTTCGTGCCATGCAGTTCAAATTCCACCTCGTCGCCAACCTTGCGGTTGAGCAACGCCTGGCCTATGGGCGTGAGATAGCTGATGATGCCCTTGTCCGGGTCGGAATCCCACGCGCCGAGAATCGTGAAGGCTTCGCGCTGGTTGGTGGCGAGGTCGGTGGCGCTCACCACGGTGCCGATGTTCACGGCGTTGGTTTTCGGATTCGAAAAATCCATGCCGCGCGCCCGCATCATCTGCGCTTCGAGTTCTTCCTTCTGGCGCATGAGGATTTTCTGCATCTCCTTTGCGGCCTTGTATTCGTGGTTTTCCCGCAAATCGCCATAGCTGCGCGCGATGGCGATTTCCTTCGAGTTCGCGGGAATTTTTTTCTGCACCAACTCCTGGTATTCGGCGCGGCGGCGTTCAAGGCTCTCCCACGAAACCTGAATCGTGGTTTCCTGCTTGGCCTGGTCGCCGGTGATGAGCGATTGCACGGCCGGATGCGCCTTGACGAGCCGCGCCAGCAGCGAGCGCTTGTCCATGTCGTCAAACACGGGCGAGAGCTGCAGTGCGCGGGTCAGATCCTTGATGACCTCGATGTCGGCGGTCGCAGTCAGTTCGTTGAGCAGTTCGTGGTCCTCCAAAATAAAATCGCGCAGCCGGTTCGAGCGCTTTTCGTTGAACTGGTCGCGTTCCATCGCGGTGAGCATGGCGCGGAACACTTCTGGCCCCATGATGTCGGCAAAGGCGTCGCTGCGTTCGCGGCCGAACCAGAGCAACAGTTCGCTGCTGGCGGTGTGCTGGCGGATCAGCTTGGCGAGCGTTTCCTTGAGCACCTCCATTTTGCCTTCCGCGATGAGCAGGCTGGCGAATTCCTTGGCAAGCTTGGCGGAAACAAAATTCAGCGAGCTGCGCAAAATTTCCTGCCAGCGGTCAGGGTTGGCCTGCTTGAACGACGCCAGCGCGCGGTGATGTTTCGCGGCGGGAATCAATTCCAGCATCGGGCCGAACTTGATGTCCTGGCCCCAGATCTGCGCGGCGGTGATTTCCACCGTGGTGGGCTGGAGGCCGGTGGTTTCAGCCAGTTCGTCTCGGGCAAAAACCGCTTCCAGCGCGACCGCCGGCTGCGTGCGCAGATATGAAGTGATGTCCGCGTTCAGCGCGGTGATGATTTCGCCGGCCACCGCCTTTTTGTCCGTCAGATCGGAGACCATTTTGACGACTTCGGCGACCACCAAAATCCGTGCCTTCAAGCCTTTGGCCGCGCGGAAATCCGCGAGCGTGCGGTCCTGCAACGACGTTTCCTGCGCCTGAAAAACCACCGGCTCGGTCTTTTTCGTCGGCACGATGAAATGTCCGTCCTTCTTCATTTCGCGCTTCGTGGTTTCCCACCATTTTTTCCAGTCGTCACGGATGACATCCGGCGTGAGCGCGGCTTGAATCTGATCCGCTGTCGCCCGGCCGTCGTAGCTGTTCAAAACCAACTTGACCAGGTCCAGATGATGCGCGGCAAGGTGGCGCACGCTCTCGATGTCAGCGGCCTTGCGCGCGAGAATGTGATTTTTCGGGATCGGCTTGAGGTTGTCGGCGGCGAAGGACAAATCCATCGTGTGCCCCGGCTTGCCCGGAAAATCAATCGTGAAGCGCGCGAACACAGTGTCCACCGTCTTGATTTTGCCGAAGCCCCAGCTGCGGTGCGTGCAGCAGCCGCCCTCGGCCAGTTGCGTGAGCGGTTCGACATGACGGCCCTCAATTTTGCCGGCGGCGGCGAGTTTTTCGAATTCTTCTTTCATAATTATAAAATCGTAATTCTGTCGTCACGGATTCACCATGTCTCCATTAAACGCGGTGAACGACCAAAATCCAAGACAAATTGCGGCGCGCATTCTGGGCCAGCGCCGCGTGAACGGCCTCTTCATCGAAGACCTGCTCGAGATCGCCCTGGCCGGCGCGCCACTTTCACCGGTGGATCGCGGGCTTTGCCAGGAAATCGTATATGGTGTTGTGCGCTGGCAAGCCGCGCTTGACTGGCTCATCGCGCGGAAAACCGGCGGCCGCGAACAAAAACCCGCGCTGCAAAATCTCCTGCGCCTCGGCCTCTACCAAATTTTCTGGCTCGACCGGATTCCCGACCACGCTGCCGTCCACGAAACCGTCGAACTCGCCAAGCAAGGCGGCTTCGGCCCGCAGGCCGGATTCGTCAATGCCGTTCTGCGCGGCTATTTGCGTGAAGCCGCCGAGACCAAACAACTTTTAAGCGAACTAAAAATTTCCAACCCAGCCATCGGCCATTCGCATCCGCAATGGCTCGTGGAAAAGTGGCAAAAACAATTTGGCGACGAACGAACGCAGCAGTTGCTTGAATGGAACAACACGCCGCCGAAAACCTTTGGGCGCGTCAACAGCTTGAAAACCGACGCCGTGCGGCTGGTTGAAAAGTGGCGCGAGGAAAATGTCGAATACGATTTTGTCCGGCGCGATTGGCTCGAAGAAAATTTTGTCTTCGAGCTCAAATCGCATCCGCCGCTGCATTCGCTGCCCAGTTTTCGCGACGGCTGGTTTTACATCCAGGACCCCAGCACGCTGCTCGCCGTGCGCGAACTGGGCGCGCAACCCGGCGAAACGATTCTTGATTTGTGCGCCGCGCCCGGCGGCAAGGCGACTTTCATCGCGCAGTTGATGAACAACGAAGGCCGAATTGTCGCGCAGGACGTTTCGGAAGATCGGTTGAAGCTGATTCAGGAAAACTGCGCCCGCCTCGGCGTGGTGAATGTTGAGGCTGTTTCCAATTCTTCATTCTTCATTCTTTATTCTTCATTTGACCGAGTCCTCGTTGACGCTCCGTGCTCGAACACCGGCGTGATGCGCCGCCGCGTGGATTTGCGCTGGCGGATTTCGCCGGAGGAAATTGCGCGCCTGCGGCAAACGCAACTGAATTTGCTCCAGCTCGCTGCGACGAAATTGAAGTCCGGCGGCATTCTGGTTTACAGCACTTGCAGCCTGGAGCCGGAGGAAAACTCCGAGATCGTGAATGAATTTTTGCGCGAACACCAAAACTTCAAGCTGGAAAAGGAATGTCAGTTATTGCCGTTTGCCGACATCGTCGACGGCGCGTATGTTGCGCGCCTGAAATGTTCAATCTGATTTTGCATTATGGAACTCGATCTTGAAAAAGAATATGCTGACCGGGCTTATCAAATCCTTGCCAGTCTCGTCACGCCGCGACCGATTGCGCTGGTGACAACCATCAGCGCCGACGGCTGGGTGAATGCCGCGCCGTTCAGCTTCTTCAATTTGCTCGGCGCGAATCCGCCCATCTGTGCCTTTGCGCCCGGCGACCGCGAGAACGGCACACCCAAGGACACCGCGCTCAACGTCCGCGCCATGCATGAATTTGTCGTCAACCTCGTGGACGAATCCATCGCCGAAGCCATGAACCAATGCGCCGCGTCGCTGCCGTTCGGCGAAAATGAACTGACGCGCGCCGGATTGCGCGCCGCGCCGTCGTCCGTCGTGAAGCCGCCGCGCATCGCCGAGGCGCCAGCGAGTTTGGAATGCATCGAGTGGGGCACGCTGCAAATTGGCGGGAACCGCGTGGTCATCGGCCTCATCAAGCGTGTGCATTTGCGTGACGAACTGTTTGACGTGGAAAAAAAACGCGTGCGGACGGAAAAGCTGCTGACCATCGGCCGCATGGCTTCGCCGCATTGGTATTGCAAGACCAGCGACCGGTTTGAAATGAAACGGCCGGACTGAAAGGCAATGAAGAATTAAGAATGCAGAATGAAGAAATAAAACAAGGCGGACGTCTGCCGCAGCTTATTCTTCATTCATCATTCTGCCTTCTTCCTTTGCTTTTCACATCCCCATGATCGAGTAGCCGCCGTCCACATAAATTACCTGGCCGGTGATGCACGCCGCGCCGTCGCTGGCGAGAAACACTCCGGTGGCTCCCAGCTCTTCGGGAATCAGGTTGCGCTTCAGCGGCGAACGCGCCTCGTAGGTCTTGAGCATTTCGCTGAAGCCGGCGATGCCGCGCGCGGCCAGCGTGTTGACCGGGCCGGCGCTGATGCAGTTGACGCGGATTTTTTTCGGCCCCAAATCATACGCTAGATAGCGCGTGCTGGCTTCGAGCGAGGCCTTGGCCACGCCCATGACGTTGTAGTGCGGCACGACTTTTTCCGCGCCGAAATAGCTCATCGCCATGATGCTGCCGCCGTCGGTCATCAATGGCGCGGCGGCGCGGGCCAGCGCCACCAGCGAATACGCGCTGACGTCGTGCGCGACCCGGTAGGCCTCGCGGGTGGTGTTCACGAATTCGCCTTCCAGCGCGGCCTTCGGCGCGAACGCCACGGAGTGCAGCAGCAAATTCAATTTGCCAAACTTTGCGCCGACTTCGGCGAACACCCGGTCAATGTCTTCGTCCTTGGTCACGTCGCATGGCAGAATCAACGTGTCCGCGCCGAACGTGCCGGCCAGTTCCTCGACGTTTTCCTTCACGCGCTCGCCCTGGTAGGTGAACGCGAGCTTCGCGCCTTCCCTGGCCCACGCCTGTGCGATGGCCCACGCGATGGAGCGTTTGTTGGCGACGCCGAACACAATCCCGGTTTTTCCTGCGAGCAGTGACATAAATTAGTTAATCGTTGAATGGTTGAATCGACAGGTCGCCGAAAGAGTAAAACATTTTTCCCGCACGCAAAGAAAATTCACAGTCTCGACTCGCGGTGGCGGTTAAATTAAGCTGCCGCAAATGGACGCAAATCACATCCGGGATGGGCTGGTTTTTTATCTGGGACTGGTCGCCCTGCTGACGTTCCACGAGTTTGCCCACGCGTGGACGGCGTGGAAATGCGGCGACGACACGGCGCGGCTGCAAGGCCGGCTGTCGCTCAATCCCCTCGTCCACATTGACCCGATCGGCACGGTGCTGCTGCCGTTGATCATGATTTTTGCGTCGCCGTCCGTCGGAAGATTTTTGGTCGGCTGGGCCAAGCCGGTGCCGTTCAATCCCGGCAACCTCAACCACCGCTGGCGCGACGAAATGCTCATCGCCATGGCCGGCCCGGCGATGAATGTCATTCTTGCCGTCGCGCTCGTGGCGTCCGCGCGCGTCGCCGTGATGTTCGGTTCTGATGTCGCGGTGGATTTGCTGCTCCAGATGGCGTCGTTGAGCCTCGTGCTCTGCTTCTTCAACCTGATTCCGATTCCGCCGCTGGATGGCTCGCACGTTTTGCGGAACTTGAGCGGGATGAGCTACGAAACATATTTCAATTTTTCGCGGTTCGGCTTCATCGCGATCATTCTTGTGTTGCAAGTTCCGCTGGTGCGCGAACTTCTGGGCGTGGCGGTGGTGCTGACGCTGGGCTTGCTTGAATTTTGCTTTGTGTTCCCGCCGGGCTGGAGCTTCCAGTGAGACTCACTTTTTGAAATAAAGCTCCTCGGCGTTCCAGGTGGCGCGGAAACCGTTCAACGATGTCGGGCGCAGGTTGCCGAGGTCCGTGCGCGCGGCGGCAAACACGACCGGCACGACGGTGAAAACCATCGGCTGTTGTTCGGCGAGAATCGTTTGCACTTCGTCAAAATCTTTTTTGCGCTCGGCGAAATCCAGCGTTTTGAGTTGGGCGTCCATCAGATAATCAATCCGCGCCTCCCAATCGGTCGAAGGCGTTTTCTGGCGCGGGAACCATTCGTGCGAAAAGCCGCTGGATTTGAGAACATTCATGTTGAATGCCGGGTCGGTGCTGTCGCCGCCCATGACCATGAGCACGCACTCGTAATTGTGAAGATTGTCCAGCCGGTCAATCAGCGTGTTGAAATCAATCGGCTGGAACGTGACCTTCATGCCCAGCTTTTCCAAATCCGACGCGATGAGCACGGCGGCCTTTTCGCGCGGGCCGTTGCCGACGTTGGTGTTCAGCACGAACTCAACCTTGTGGCCATCGGCGTCGGTCAGGAAATCGTCGCCGTTTCTTTTTTCAATCCCAATTTCCTTCAACAGTTCGAGCGCCTTGGCCGGGTTCTGCGGATATTTCGGAATGTTCGGATTGAACCATTTTTTGTTTCCAATCGTCACAAAACCATAGTTCGGCTGGGAGCGCCCGGAATAAATCGCCTTGATGATGGCTTCGCGGTCAATCGCATAGGCGCACGCCTGGCGGAATTTCGCATTGCGAAACCATTTCAATTTGTTCGGGTCCACCAGCGGCTGGCCGGTTTTGGCATCCATGTTGGTGTTTTCGTTGAAGACAAAATAGCCCACTTCCAGCCCCGGCCCCGGTTCGAGCAGTTTGATTTTTCCGTCCGCCTCCGCCGCCTTGAAGGTGTTGTATTCGTCAGGCTTGATAAAATCGTCCACGTCACATTCGCCGTGCAGCATGCGCAGCGACATCGCGTTCCAGTCCGGCACGATGCTGTAAATGAGGTTGTCGAGATACGGCAGCCGCTGGCCGTTGCTGTCCACTTCAAAAAAATACGGATTGCGCTCCAGCAAGGTGTATTGCGCCGTCTTGTATTCCTTCAAACGGAACGGCCCGCTGCCGACGATCTGCGTCGGATCGGAATTGCAGTTGTAGGACGAAGTGAATGTTCCGTCCGTCACGGACTTGGCCAAAATATGTTTGGGCATGATTGGAACGCCCGCGCCAACCCCTTCCAAAAACGGCGCATAAATTTCCGGCGTCACCACCTGGATGGTCAGATCGTCAATTTTCGTCACCACGAAATATTTCCCGTCCACCTGCAGGGCGTCGCGCGTGACGTTGTCGATTTTCGGATTGTAAATCACGTCGTTGAAAGTGAAGACCACGTCGTCCGCCGTCAGCGGCGCGCCATCGCTCCAGCGCAGGTTTTTCCGCAGTTTGAACGTCCAGGTTTTGCCGTCGGGCGAATTCGTCCACGATTCTGCCAGGCCCGGCTCGACTTCCTGTTTCGCCGAATCAAAGCCCAGCAACGAGGCGAAAAGAAACCGGAAAATTTCCTGCGACGCAGTCTCCGTGGCCATGATGGGATTAAATGTCTTCGGCTCGCCAAAGGTGGACATCACCAATCGTCCGCCGGGAATACCCGGCGCACATGACGCCGTCAGCGGCGGGTCAGGCAGCGGATAGTTGGCGGCGGGGTTTTCCGGCGTCGCCGCTTTTTCCCCGCAGCCGGACAGACTAAGGACTGCGGCGGCAAAAACCACAAACATTGGAACAATTTTTTTCATGAGCTTAAATTTTTCGTTGCCACCGGCGTCAGCCGGCTCGCTTCAAATTAGAGTGAACGGGCGTTTGCTGCCACGGTTAATTTGCTTTTCACTCGCCCGCACCGGAATTTTTTGCCAAGTTTCACGCGCTTTTGCAATGTTGACCTTTGTCCTGAAACGCCTGTTGCACATGATTCCGCTGTTGATCGGGGTCTCGTTGCTGACGTTTCTGCTCATGTCGCTCGCGCCCGGCGACTTCTTCACCTCGCTCTCGCAAAATCCGCAGATCTCGCGGGAGACAATTTTAAAACTCAAGGCGCAATTCCATCTCGGCGAGCCGTGGTATGTTCAATATTTCTACTGGTTCAAAAACATCCTGCACGGCGACTTCGGCTATTCGATGGCCTACAAAATGCCCGCCACATCGCTCATCTTCGTGCGACTGTGGAACACCTTTCTGCTGTCGTTCTTCGCGATGATCATCGCGTGGGGCATCGCCATCCCGCTCGGCATCTGGGCGGCAGTCAAAAAGGATTCGTGGGCGGATCGCGGCTGTTCGCTGGTGGCGTTCGTTGGTTTGTCGGTGCCAGATGTTTTGCTCTCGCTGCTGGCGCTGTGGTTCGCGGCGGTCACCGGCTGGTTCCCCGTCGGCGGCGCGCAAAGTCCGATTCACGACCTGATGTCACCGGCGCAGCAATTCTGGGATTTTGCGCACCATTTGATTTTACCAGCGCTCGTGCTCGCCGCCGCCGACATGGCCGGCATCATGCGCCAGATGCGCTCGAACCTGCTCGACACGCTCCGCGCCGAATATGTCACCGCCGCCCGCGCCCGCGGCCTCGGCGAAGGCTGGGTGATTTACAAGCACGCGCTCCGCAACGCCATCAATCCGCTGCTGACAATTTTCGGCTACTCGCTCGCTGCACTGTTGAGCGGGGCGTTCATCGTGGAAAACATCATGGCCTGGCCCGGCCTCGGCCGCCTGACAATGGAGGCTTTTTTTGCCAAGGATTCCTACCTCGTCGTGGATTGCGTCGTCATGGCGACGGCGCTGCTTGTCGTCGGAAATTTCATCGCCGACATTTTGCTCGCGTGGAGCGACCCGCGCATCCGGCTGAAATAAAATGGAAACCGCCACGCCCATTTCAACTGTCGAAGCGAAAACCCCGCTTTCGCCGTGGCAGCTTTTCTGGCTGCGGCTGAAACGCCGCCGCATCGCGATGTTTGGCGGCGCGGTTTTGATTTTCCTTTATCTCGTCGCGATTTTTGCCGGCTTCATTTCGCCCTACGATTTCCAGCGCCAGGACCGTGACCGGTTTTTCCATCCGCCCATCTGGCCGAAGCTGCAAAACTTCCATCTCGTCGTGCCGCGTTATGAACAGTTGTCCGGCGATTTCGTTTATCACGCCGTTCCGAACGACACGCAGCCGCTCCGCTTTTTTATTCACGGCGATAAATACAAACTTTTCGGCCTGATTCCGTCTTCAATCCACCTGTTCGGCACCGGCGACGACAAATATCCCGTCTATCTTTTCGGCTCCGACCAGTTCGGGCGCGACGTTTTTTCGCGGCTGCTTTACGGCTCGCAGATTTCGCTGTCCATCGGCGTCGTCGGCATCGTGCTGTCGTTCGCCTTCGGCATGATCATCGGCGGCGTCTCCGGCTATTTTTCCGGCGCGACGGACACCGTCATCATGCGGCTTTGCGAACTCATCATGTCCATTCCCGCGCTGTATTTGATCATTTCGCTGCGTGCCACGTTTCCGCCCAGCATGAGTTCCGCACAAATCTACGCGATGATCATCATCATTTTGAGCTTCATCGGCTGGGCGGGCATGGCGCGCGTGATTCGTGGCATGACCTTGTCGCTGCGCGAACAGCAGTTCATCCTCGCCGCCCGCGCGCTCGGCCAGTCACACCTGAAAATCATCGTGCGCCACATTTTGCCGAACACGCTGTCGTATGTCATCGTCGCCGCGACGTTGAGCGTGCCGTATTACATTCTTGGCGAAGTCGTGTTAAGCTTCCTCGGCGTCGGCATCCAGGAGCCGAGCGCGAGCTGGGGCTTGATGCTGAACGCGGCGCAAAACACCGAGTATATGAAAAACTTTCCGTGGTTGCTCGCGCCCGGCGCGGCGATCTTTGTCACCGTTCTGGCTTTCAACTTTCTCGGCGATGGCTTAAGAGACGCGGCGGACACGAAGTCGTTATGAACCTGCTCGAAATCAAAAATCTGAAAATGGACTTCGGCAAGGACGCGGACGCGCTGCGCGCCGTGGACGGTGTGTCGCTGACGATTGGCGTGGGTGAAACCGTTTGCCTCGTCGGCGAAAGCGGCTGCGGCAAAACTGTGACCGCACTTTCCATCGCGCGGCTTGTGCCGACGCCACCGGCGAATTACGTCGGCGGAGAAATTTTACTGAACGGCCAGGACACGTTGAAAATGTCGGCGCGCGAACTGCAACAAATCCGCGGCGGCGTGGTGAGCTATGTTTTTCAAGACCCGGGCGCGTCGTTGAATCCCGTTTTCCGCATCGGCAACCAGATCAAGGAATCGCTCAAGCTGCACAA
>CAZIFP010000016.1:0-21098 GCA_964538105.1 uncultured Bifidobacteriaceae bacterium | reverse complement strand
CGCTGGGCGACTCGAAAAAACAAGAGTCAGCGGAGGTGATTGAGTCCATCGAGAAGGCGGACGGTTTCGCCGAGGTGTTTCCCGAACATAAGTTTCACATCGTGGATGTGCTGCAAAAGCACAACCACATCGTGGGCATGACCGGTGACGGGGTGAATGACGCACCTGCGCTGAAGAAAGCGGACTGCGGCATCGCCGTTTCGAGCGCGACGGACGCGGCGCGCGCGGCGGCGGCCATCGTGCTGCTCACGCCCGGCCTGTCGGTGATTATTGACGCGATCAAGGAGAGCCGGAGAATTTTCCAGCGGATGAACAGTTACGCAATTTACCGTATCGCCGAAACACTGCGCGTGCTGCTGTTCATGACGCTGGCGATCCTGGTGTTCAATTTTTATCCGTTGACGGCGGTGATGATTGTAATGCTGGCATTGCTCAACGACGGCGCGATTCTGTCCATTGCATATGACAATGTGCATTACAAGAACCAGCCCGAGTCGTGGAACATGCGCATGGTGCTGGGCGTGTCCACGGTATTGGGCGTCATCGGGGTCGTAGCCGCGTTTGGGTTGTTTTACCTTGGCGAGCGTGTTTTTCACCTCGACCGCGCGCATATCCAGACGTTGATGTATTTAAAACTGTCTGTAGCGGGACATCTGACAATTTTCCTAACGCGCACGCGCGGAGCGTTCTGGTCCATCCGCCCGGCGAAGATTTTGTTGATTGCGGTGTTCGGCACGCAAATCGTGGCGACATTGATCGCGGTTTATGGATTATTCATGACACCGCTCGGTTGGGGTTGGGCTGGTTTTGTGTGGGGCTACGCGTTGTTGTGGTTTCTTGTGAACGACCGCATCAAGCTGCTCGCGTATCGGATTTTTGATCCGGTCAAAAAAACCGGGGCGAAACCTGAACTCAAAGTTGCAGTTCAGCACGATGACAAAGCTGAAGCAAAAGTTTCAGCCCTACCCGAAGCCAAAGCGGAACCAAAGTCGGAATCGAAGACCGAACCGCAGCCCAACGCCAAAGCTGAGATTGACGCCAAACCCACAATTGAGCCGAAGCCGGAAGCCAAGAAGGCATCCGATTTGACGCCGCAGATCGCGGCCAGGGCTTATGAACTCTACGAAAGTGAAGGCCATCGGGACGGTCATTCCGCACAGAATTGGGACAAGGCCGAACAGGAAATTCGCGCAACTCAAACCAAGGCTGAACCCAAAGCCGGGTCAACGCCGGAAGCAAAAGCTCAGCCGAATCCTGCTGCCGACTCAAAACCTGCGGCCACGGTCGAGCCGACGCCAGCAGCAAAAGTCGTGTCTAAACCAGAAACCAAATTCGCCACTAAACCCGAAACAACCCCCGAACTTAAACCTGAAGCCAAGACCGAGCCGGCTACTGATGTCGCTCCAGCCAAATCTGACCCCACAGCCGTGCCACCGTCCGCCGCCAAATCAGAACCGAAGCCTGGCATTAAAGCCGACGCTAAACCCGCCGAGAAAGTTGAGCCGAAGCCGGATGGAAAATCGGATGCCAAACCTGACACAAACGAAAAACCTGCGACCGAAGTGTCACCGCAGCTCGTAAAGAAAGTCCATGAATTTTACGAGCAGTTAGGGCGCGACGATGTTCGGGCCGTTGAGGAAGCGGATCAGGCGAAGCAAAAGGCTTCCGAAGTGGAAACAAAAAAAAAGCCAGCGCAAACCATGTAGCTGTCACGGCTGAAAGAATATAGATGAAAATCAATTCAAATGATTTCCGGGTGCGACCCGGAGCCAAGGTCAAACTCAAAAAATGGCCGACAAGTGTGAATCCGTTTTGCAAGTCGAAGAAGCGGTATAAAGAAGTTCTGGAAGCTCATGTTGAGGCATTGAGCGCGTTGCAACAACTGCACTACGCCTCTCACCGCTATGCGTTGCTGCTGATTTTTCAAGGGATGGATGACCGCGACCAGCACTCACGAAGCTCCCTGGTTTGTCGTCCCAGCCGACGACAAGGAGAATGCCCGGTTAATTGTTTCCCGAATTATCCTTGATGCTCTCAACGGCCTAAAGATGGCCTATCCCAAAACCACGTCGCGGCGTCGGCGGGAATTGAAATCTATCCGCAAAGAACTTTGAATACAAAACCATGGGGTGTCCACCAGATATTTCTTTTGTTTATTGGTGTAAGGCAGAAAAATGACCAACAATTTCTCGAAGCCGTGATGGGTTGGCTGTAAAAGCAGCCAAGACTTCGAAGACTGGCATGGTTAGTAAGGCGGTAGTTGTTGAGTAGTAAAAACTCGCTCGAATTGTGCGATTCCAACCTCCGCCTCGTTCAAATTGTGGAAAAAAGTGCCAGCAGAAATGCCAGCAAACTTCATCGGTTGGCAGTAAAATGGAGTTAAGAAAAGTCGGCTGGAGTTATCCTTGACATAATGCAGCAAACCCTTTAGTATCAAGGCAACGGTGATGATTTAGACGGTTGATTTCGAGTGGCTTGTGGAAGGTGATTGCGTTCAATTCTGCCCCCAGCCACCACTTCTAACCAATAACAGAGAGGCTTCTGTGAGATTGCCAAAACTTCCGCAAAAGGCCGTGGAACAACATGGGCCCGGGAGTATTTGCGGAGCTCCAACGGTTCTGAGTTCATCGCAAAGGGGTGCAGCGCTGGCTCAAGGAGAACCAGATCAAGACCCTCTATATCGAGCCGGGCAGCCCGTGGCAGAACGGGTTTGGGGAAAGCTTTCATGGTCGTTTCCGGGATGAGTGTTTGAACCGGGAACAACTGTGGAACTTGACAGAATCCCAGGTCGTGGTGGGCGACTACCGGCAGAAATACAACCATGTGGGCCGCACAGTCGCTTGGGCTACGAGAGCCCGGCGGTGTTTGCGGCGCGGAGCTGGGGATGGACAAAGAACAAACAAAAACATAACCTCAACCATGTCCCAGGACTTACTCATGGACTGGATCAGAAGAGTGAACCCGATCACCTGCAGAAGGCATTTTCCGGCACGGCGGATTTCTCGCCGCAAAACGTCTGGTATATGCGCAGCTTTTATCTGCTTTTATATGGCTTGGCTGGCAATGCCGCAAAAACTCGCACAAGTTGTGAGAGAATCGGCTACATCGGCTTCGCCAGCGCCCATTTCGAAAATGCCGTGGGGACAAAATGAATAATAGACATGTAAAAAAACCTGCTGCCGACCCGGAATTGGCCCGGCGCATTCAGGAGCTCATCCAATATAAGGGTGGCGGCTATAATGAAGTTGAAGTCGCCGACATCATCGAAAACGCCCTGAAACTTTTGACCGACGTCAAGGATACCGGGGATGTGCGTGTGATTCAGACGGCGATTCGTGAATTGCGCTACTCGTTCCGCCTTTTTGCGCCCTATGCGCGCATCCGCAAAGTTTCCATCTTCGGGTCGGCGCGAATGCAGTCGGACAGCATTGAGTATCAGCAGGCCGCCGATTTTGCGCGCAAAATCGTGAAGGCCGGGTTTATGGTCATTACCGGCGCCGGGCCGGGCATCATGCAGGCAGGACATGAAGGAGCCGGGCCGGAAAACAGTTTCGGCGTCAACATCCGCCTGCCGTGGGAACAAAGCGCCAATCCCGTCATCGCCGAGGACAAAAAGCTCATCACGTTCAAATACTTCTTCACGCGCAAACTCATTTTCATCCGCCACTCGGACGCTATAGTTTTGTTTCCAGGCGGCTTCGGAACGCTGGACGAAGGTTACGAGGCGCTCACGCTCATGCAGACCGGCAAGGCCCAGCTCATGCCGCTCGTGCTCGTGGACAAACCAGGCGGAACTTATTGGAAAACGTGGGGCAGCCACGTCCGCGAGGAGTTGTTGCGCGGCAAACTGATTTCGCCCGAAGACTTGAATCTGCATCAAATTACCGACAGCACCGATGAAGCGGTAAAAATCATCACGCACTTCTACCGGAATTTCCATTCCACGCGCTTCGTGAAGGATTTATTCGTGGTCCGGCTTAAGCACGCGCCAAACGCTTCCGCCCTTGCCGCGCTGAACATGGATTTTAACGGCATCATCGTTGATGGCAAAATCGAAGCCATCAAGCCAACGCCGGAGGAAATCGAGGACAACGACAAGCTTGAATTGCAACGTATCGCCTTCAATTTCAACCGTCGCGATTACGGGCGTTTGCGGCAATTGATCAACGTGCTGAATGATTTGTAGAACGGGTTAATAGCGTATTTTGTCTGGCTTTTCCATCCATTCCGCAAAAGCTTTCAGCGCTTCCTTGCGGAGCAATTGCTTCATGGGGATTTTCCGCCGGGCAACCGGCAGCATGACTTCACGGTAAAGGAAATCGTCATCAAACTCGATCGCCGCGGCATCTTTGCGGGTGTTAGCGTAATAAATTTTTCGCAGCCGCGCCCAATAAATTGCCGCCAGACACATCGGGCATGGCTCGCAACTCGTGTAAAGCTCGCATCCGTCGAGTTGAAATGTTTTCAGTTTTTTACAAGCCTCGCGGATGGCCGTGACTTCCGCGTGCGCAGTCGGATCATTGGTAGAAGTGACGCGGTTCCAGCCACGCCCGACAATTTTTCCATCGCGAACGACGATCGCGCCAAACGGTCCCCCGTGATTTTCACGCATCTTTTGAAGCGAAAGCCGGATGGCCGCCCGCATGAATTTCTCCTTCATCAGGACAGAATTAGCCAATCGCCGGAACCAAGAAAAGAGATTTCTGCACTCTGCAAATGCTGTCTGCGAATTTCAGGATGGCAAATCCAATTCAAATCCCGATCGGATGCCACGCGGTCTTAAATTCGACCGTGTCGAGAATCCAATACGGGTCTTCGACTTTCGCGGAGAACCAGTCGGCGGCGGCATGATTTGAGTAACGCTTGAGATTCGTCGCCACGCCCGCTTGCAACTTCGCGCTGATTTCAGAATCGCCAACGCCGTCCACGATGGCATTCACATCCATGTGCGTGGCGATATGCGGCACGAGTTCGGCGCGCTTGCCGGTGAGGATGTTCACCACGCCGCCGGGCAGATCGCTCGTCGCCAGAATTTCGGCGAACGTCGCGGCGGGCAGTGGAAATTTTTCGGACGCGACAACAATCGCGGTGTTGCCGCTCAAAATCACCGGCGCAACCAACGAAACCAGCGCAAGCAATGGCGGCTCGTCCGGCGCAAGCACCACAACCACGGCGGTTGGTTCGGGCGTGGTGAAATTGAAATGTGGCGATGCGACTGGATTTACGCTGCCAAAAACCTGCGGATACTTGTCCGTCCAGCCCGCGAAATGCACAAGCCGGTCAATCGTCAGTGTCACCTCGCGTTTCGCCTTCGCCGCGTTGACATTGGTTGAACGGCCGATTTCATTGACCAATTCACTGGCGCGGTTCTGCAACATCTCGGCGGCGCGATATAAAATCTGTCCGCGATTATACGCTGTGGCCTTCGCCCAGCCGCCCTCCGCTGCGCGCGCCGCAACAACGGCATCGCGAAAATCTTTGCGCGAGGCTTGTGCATAGTTATCAAGCGGCTCGCCTTTCGCGGATTTCGCGGGCAGATAGCGTCCGCTTTCGCTGCGCGGAAATTTTCCGCCGATGTAGAGCTTGTAGGTTTTTTTGACGTCGAGGCGATTCATAATTTTGTTTCGCAAATATATTTTCAGTTCAATCCAGCCGGCAATACGCCGCCAATCCCTGCAATCCGCCTTCGCGACCGAAGCCGCTTTCCTTGTAGCCGCCGAATGGACTCGTCGGGTCGAACTTGTTGTAGGTGTTCGCCCAGACGACGCCGGCGCGCAGCTTGTTAACCATCTTGAAAATCTTGCTGCCCTTGTCCGTCCACACGCCCGCGCTCAGGCCGTAGGGGATGTTGTTCGCGCGTTCGAACGCCTCCTCTGGCGTGCGGAACGTCATCACGCTCAGCACCGGCCCGAAAATTTCCTCGTTCGCCACGCGATGTGCGTGCGTCACGCCCGTGAGAAATGTCGGCGAAAACCAATATCCTTTTGCCGGGAGCGTGCATTGCGTCTGCGTCAACTCCGCGCCTTCGTCCACGCCGCTTTGCACCAGCTCGCGGATCTTCTGCAACTGCGCGCTCGAATTGATCGCGCCGATGTCGGTGTTCTTGTCGAGCGGATTGCCCACGCGCAACGTCTGGATGCGGTCGCGCAATTTCTTGATGACCTTGGAATAAATTCCTTCCTGCACGAACAGCCGCGAGCCGGCGCAACAAACGTGGCCTTGATTAAAATAAATCCCGTTGATAACGCCTTCGATGGCCTGGTCAACCGGCGCGTCTTCGAACAAAATATTCGCCGCCTTGCCGCCGAGTTCCAAAGTTAATTTCTTTTTCGTGCCGGCAACCGCCAGCGCGATTTTCTTTCCGACCTCGGTCGAGCCTGTGAAAGCGAGCTTGTTGATGTCCGGATGATTGACGAGCGCCGCGCCGGTTTCTCCCGCGCCGGTGACGATGTTCACGACGCCTTCGGGCAATTCCGCTTCCTGAAAAATTTGCGCGAGGCGAAGTGCGGTAATTGAAGTCGTTTCCGCCGGTTTCAAAACTACGGTGTTGCCGCACGCGAGCGCGGGCGCGATTTTCCACGCGGCCATGAGCAGCGGGAAATTCCACGGAATGATCTGCCCCGCGACGCCGAGCGGCTGCGGCGTTTTGCCGGGAAACGCATATTTCAACTTGTCCGCCCAGCCGGCGTAATAAAAAAAGTGCGCGGCCACGAGCGGCAAATCCACGTCGCGACTTTCCTTGATGGTCTTGCCGCCGTCCATGGTTTCGATCACGGCCAGCTCGCGCGACTTCTCCTGGATGATGCGCGCGATGCGATAAAGATATTTGCCGCGCTCGCGTCCCGACAGCTTGCTCCAGACTTTTTCGTAGGCGCGTCGCGCGGATTTCACCGCCTTGTCAACATCGGTCGCGTCGGCGAAGGAAATCTCCGTGAGCTTTTCTTCCGTCGCGGGATTGATGGACGGAAAATATGTTTGCGAATGCGGCTTGACGAATTTTCCGCCGATGAACAATTCATGTCGTGGCGCGATAAGATAATTCTTGAAATCCTCCGGCGCGTTCGCGTAATTCCATTTCTCGCCAAAATTCAATCGCCGCTCGCGCAACGGGACGATCGGCTGCGGCGAAATTGTGGCAACAACGCGCTTGGCCGAAAGTTTCACGGGTTTAAGTTTTGTTTTCATCTTACAAATCAAGCTTTGGATTTTAAGTTCTTTTGTCTACGGGATGCGATGAATTCATTCCACCTTGGGCCAACTTCTTCACGCAATGCGACACGCGCTAACCCTGCGTGCGTGTAATAGACACCTTTATTTGAACGCTCAATTGAGCTGCCAACAGGCTTGTGCCCCATTGACACCGCATCTCTGCAGCGATCAACTGATTTGGTTTCATCCGCCTCAACTGCCTTCCGATGTTTAGCGATTAGCTCTCGGAGTTTTTTTGGCGTATTTATGGAGAAAAACAATAATTCTGGCAAGAGTTCTGCATAACGTTCTTCGGTCTCATTATTTTCAGAGGGAAGCTCTTCATCTAAAACCTTTGCGAGCAAGTCAACGTTCAATTCATCAGTCGCTGTTTCTGATTTTTTTTGACTGCCATAAACGGCTCGTTCATCCAAGACACGTTCAAATTCTAAATCAACAGTCTCAAGCAATGCGGCAACTCTCGATACTGCTCTTCTTACCGGCGGTGGCACGTCTCGCTCCTGTTTATATTGTAAAATGTGAGAGGCTGAAGCCCATATATGTTGCGCACCACTTCGAACCTGAATTTCCGCTCGCATGCCAGCCGCCTTTTTGAAAGTAGGCATTGTTTGCCAGCCTTGAGGTGGTTCTACAACGAAGTGAACAGATGAGTAACCAAACTCTTTTTCGCCAAGTTTAGCTTGCGCATTTTTTTCCGAAACAATTTTGAACGCATTTCTAATTAACTCACAAGCCGTATCTACTTCTCGCTTGAAAACCAAAATGACACGCAGCCCAATAACATCCTCTAGTTCCAAGATACTTTTGACGCCAGGCGATTTATTTTCAATTTCTTGACGAATTGAGCTTAGAGTTTTGACTCTCTTTTGAAGCGTAAATTCTGAAGAAATATTTTTATCTTGTAGAAGCAATTCCCGAATCTGCCGCTCCATTTCACTTGCAAATTGTTTGCAAAGTGAGACAGACAGCTTGTATTCGTTTTCTATTTCTATGTTGTTCACGGCAACGAAAAGTAATCCGAGCCTTGATAATTTCCCTCGATGTTTTTCACGATTTGCATCAGCACGTCGTTGACGAGCGTGCTCGCGCCGAAGCGAAACAGTTGCGGGTTGAGCCAGTCGTCGCCGAGGGTTTCCTTGACCATCACGAGGTAGGCGAGCGCCTGCTTGGATGTGCGGATGCCGCCGGCGGGCTTCATTCCGATGCGGATGCCGGTGGTGAAAAAATAATCGCGGATGGCCTCCAGCATCACGAGCGTGACGGGCATGGTGGCGGCGGGCGAAACTTTGCCGGTGCTGGTCTTGATGAAATCGCCGCCGGCTTGCATGGCGATCTCGCTGGCGAGGCGGACGTTGTCGTAGGTGACGAGTTCGCCGGTTTCGAGAATCACCTTCAAATGCGCCGGGCCGCAGGCTTCCTTCGTGGCGGCAATTTCGTCGAACATTTTCGCGTGGTCGCCGGCGAGAAAGGCGCAACGGTCAATGACCATGTCAATTTCATCCGCGCCATCGGCCACGGCGCGACGAACTTCGCCGAGCTTGGTCGGCAAAGGAAATTGTCCGCTCGGAAAACCGGTGGCGACGGACGCGACATGCACGGGAGAATTTTCGCCGAGAAATTTGCGCGCGTATTTCACCATGTTCGGATAAACGCACACGGCGGCGCAGCTCGGCACGTCGTATTTCGCCTCGATTGGCTGGAGCGCCTTGCGGCAGAGATAGGCGACTTTGCCGGGCGTGTCCTTGCCTTCGAGCGTGGTGAGATCGCACATGCTGACGGCCATTTTGAGGCCGACCAGTTTCGCGGAAGTCTTGATGCTGCGCTTGCCGAACGACGCGGCGCGTTCCTCGACCATCACGGCGTCAACTGTGGGAACAGCCGGGTGACGATTTTGAAAATTAAAACGCTCCTTTGTCGGCAGCGCGGACACTTTCATATTTAACCGCAATTCTGAAGGCGAGAATGCGCGGCGTCAATGGGGTTTGTGGCAAGGCACAAGGCGAATAAAATCACTGCAAGGACCAGAACACATTTCAAAATTTTCAAAAAATCACTGCCGGAACATCGGGCAAAAATGCTGCGGCCAAGTTGACGAAACACCCGTCCACATTTTTAGCGAACGGCTGCAGCCGCCAAGGTTTCCGCAAGCACGCGAGTTCCTTTGGCGATTTGTTCAGGAGAGGAATATTCGTCGGGACGGTGGCTCACGCCGCCTCGACACGGGATAAAAATCATCGTCACCGGACAAATCCGCGCCATGAATAATGAATCGTGATAGGCTCGGCTGACCATTTTTTTGCAGGAAATTTTTTGCGCGCGGCAGATTTCCGAAATTATTGTCACCAACGCGCCGTCGCAAATTGCCGGCGGGTCAACATTCAGCCGCTCCATCTTTAATTTGATTTTGCGCCGCCGGCAGATTTTCTTCGCCGCCAATTCAATTTTCTCCAATGCCGCGTCGCGCGCTTTCAAATTCGTGTCGCGCAAATCAATTTCCAAAAGCGCGCGGCAGGGAATGCTGTTGACCGCGCCGGGCTCGATTTTGAAAATTCCCGTCGTGCCGACCATATCCGGGCTGCCGCTTGTGAGCACGGTCTTTTCAACTGCCAGCGCGATTTCCGCGCCGGAAAGAAGGGCATCGCGGCGGCCCGGCATCAGCGTCGCACCCGCGTGACCGCCGACGCCGGTGAGTTGCAACCGCAGCGTGCTGGGCGCGGCAATTTTCTCCACGACGCCGATAAAATTTTTTTCCTTTTCCAAAATCGGTCCTTGCTCGATGTGCAACTCAACGAACACAGAATAAAAGTTCTTCGACAACCTGACAGAATCCAGCTTGCCCTTGCAGCCGCCGCGCTTGCGCCAGAATTCCAGATCATTTCCGTCGCGGTCGCGCAAACTGGCAGCTTTTTTAGGCGGCAGAACTCCGCCAAGCAGGCGGCTGCCGAGGCAGCCGATGCCAAACCGCGTCGGCTCTTCGGCGGTGAAAATGATCAATTCAATGGAGCGCTTCGGTTGAAAGCCGGATTTCTTCAAAGCGCGAATGGCTTCAATCGCGCCGAGCACGCCGACCACACCGTCGTATTTTCCGGCGTTCGGAATCGCGTCAATGTGCGAACCGGTCGCAATCGCCGGAAGATTCTTTTCCGCGCCTTCCCAGCGCGCAAATATGTTTCCGACGGCATCCTCGCGCGAAACCAGTCCGGCTTCACGGCAGAGCTTTTTCACAAAAGCACGACCGCGCAAATCCGCATCGGAAAACAAAACGCGCGTAACAACCGGCGGCACGGCCTCGGTGATGAGCGCGAGTTCATCAATTTCTTTTTGCAGCCGTGCGATGTTGACTTGCACAGGCTTCATTTCGGCATCCGGTTCACGTCCTTGTAATAAATGTAGCGCGCGGGCTGCGTTCCGTCGGCGATGAACCATTGCGGGCAATACGGCGCGATCCAGATTGCGTCGCCCGCCATCACCGGATGCCGGTCGGCGCCGAGCCGATACACGCCGCTGCCGGAGAGAATCAGCATCCCGTGCTCCATGACGTGCGTCTCGACGAACGGCAGCATCGCAATCGGGTCGAAGGTGAAAATGTTCACCGCCATGTCCGTTGCCAGTGAATCGGGAATCAAAGTTTTCAGCCGCGCATGCTTGTCGCCGAGAAACGGGGCTTCGGAAATTTCCTTCTCGTTGCCGGTGAAAAATTTCAACGGTTTTTGTCCGGCGAGCGGCTCGTAGATTTTTTTGAAGACCAGCAGCCTGGAATCTTTCGCCGCGCCGCGAACGTCATATTTTGTTCCCGGTGGCAGAAAGGCAAACCCGCCTTCCGTGAGCGCGACGCCGTTCACTTTCAATTTTCCAGCGACGACATAAAGAAACCATTCATCCTTTCCGGTTGCGCCCCTGCCGACACTTTTCACGTCGAGCGAAATCAGAAATTGAGACAGTCCCGCACCGAGCGCCGATGAAATCAGCACGATCGGCGTGCAATCCGTCCAGCCGGGAAACACGCTCGGCACATGGCCGTCGGGCGTGATGAGCGCGTAGTTGCGCTTGATGACGTTTCGTGTGAAGCCAGGTTTTGGGTTCATAAATTGTTTAGTCTGCCTTTGCCAGAGTTTGAATGAAATCCGTCGATACTTCAATTGCTGCGCGCGTGTCGGCGGTTTTCAGGGACTCGGCAGGATTGTGGCTGATGCCGCCCTTGCAGCGGATAAACAAAATCGCCACCGGACAAATGGCCGAAAGCGCGGCGGCGTCGTGACCCGCACCGCTAGGTAATTTTAGGACTTTAAGTCCGCGTTGCGCAATGCACTTGGAAAATATTCGCATCAAGGTTTTATCGCACTGGACGGCGGCGGTTTGCTGAACAAGCGTCCAAATTATTTTCAAGCCGCGCCGTTTCGCAATGGCATTGGCTTTAATTTTCAATGAACGGACTGCGGCAAGCCGGCGCGAATCATTCCGGTCACGCACGTCGAGCGTAAGTGAAACCGTGCTGGGAATTACATTGCTCGCGCCGGGTGCGACTTCAAGTTTGCCGACAGTGGCAACAAGGCCAAGCTGTTTCTTTGCGGCAGTTTCAACCGCAGAAATAAATTCCGCCGCACCGGTCAGCGCATCGTGCCGCAAATTCATCGGCACGGTGCCGGCATGTCCGGCGGCGCCGTGAAATTCCACGCGCAACCGGCTTTGTCCGGCGATCGCGGTTACAACACCAACGGGCGAATTATTTTTTTCGAGCACCGGGCCTTGCTCGATGTGAACCTCCGCGTAGCCGAAAAATTCGCCGCGCTGGCGCCTGGCCCTGACGATTTGCTTTTCCTGGATGCGCGCAAGGTCGGCGGCGGTCAGGGTTCCGGCAAATGCGCGGCTGCCGAGATATGCAGTTTGATAGCGCACGCCTTCCTCATCGCTGAAACCTACGATTTCCAGATTGAACGGCAGTTTGACATTGCGCTCGCGAAGAAATTGCACTGCGGCAATCGCGGCGAGCACGCCAAGCGGGCCGTCGTATTTGCCCGCGTCGCGAACGGTGTCAAGGTGTGAGCCGAGCAGAAAAGTTTTCGCGCCGCGTTGAGTTGAATTCCAGCGGCCGAGAAGGTTGAACGCCGCATCCTCGCGCACTTGCAGGCCGGCCGCGCGCATCCACGAGCCGACAAGTTTGTTCGCACGGCGCATGGCGGGCGACGCGAACGTGCGCATGAGGCATCCCGGCTCATCGCTGATCGCGCCGAGTTCATCGCAACGGCGCATCAACTGCCGCGATAGGTCGAGTAGGCCCATGGTGAGCAAAGCAGCGGAACGTGATAGCTTGCGCCGGCGTCAGCGATTCCGAAACGCACCGGCACTTTGTCGAGGAAACGGATTTTTGGCAACGTCGGCGATTTCGCCGCGAAATAGTCGCCGACGAAGAAAACAATTTCATACTGGCCGGCTTTCATATCTTCGGCGGTGAGCAATGGTTGTTCGGTGCGGCCGTCGGCGTTGGTTTTGGCGGTGATGACCAACTCGCGGTCTTCGCCGTCGAGTGACCAGAGTTCGATTTTCATTCCCGACGCCGGGCAGCCGTGCGCGGTGTCGAGAACGTGCGTGCTTAATTTGGCGGGCATAATCAGTCGGCGATCAAATCGCGCAGACGAAGCTCGGCGATTTTGAAGATTTCTTCAAGCGCCGTTTTGATTTCCTGCTCACGCGAGTTATTCAGCCGGTGCTCAAAACCGGTGAGGATCGCTTCTTTCTTGTTCAACCGTGCACAGACCACAAACGGAAAGCCAAATTTATTTTTATACGCGGCGTTTTGTTTTTGGAACAAATCAATTTCTTCCGGCGAAAGTTTGTTTAGCCCGGCGCTGGCCTGTTCGCCGGTGGATTCGCGTGTGAGCGTGCCGGCGAGTGCCGCGCGGCCAACGAGATCGGGATGCGCGCGGATGAGCGCAAGCTGTTTGTCTTCCCCAGCATTTTTTACGGTTTCACACAGCGCGCGATGCAAATTCTTTAGGCTGGCAAACGGCCTTTTTGTCCACGTCAGATCTGCAATCCATGGCGAATGTTCAAACACCGGTCCGACGACGTGGACAAAATCGGCTTGTCCCAACTGGTTGAGTTCTGAAATTGTCCGGCTCATTTCAACTTCCAAACAAGGTGGTTTTTTTCAAATGCACCGCGTCAATCAAGCCTTGATCCGTGAGCTTCAGCGCCGGAATCGGCGACAGCGCGAGAAATGACAAGGCCATGAATGGTGCGGCCAGATCGCAGCCGAGCGCGTGGGCGGCGGCGTTCAAATCGTCAATGAGCTGCATCGCTTTCGCCAGCGGCTGGTCCGAAACCAAACCGGCGATTGGCAGCGGCAATTCCGCCGTGACCGCGCCATCAGCCACCGCGATCTGGCCGCCTTGCAGCTGCTCCAGCGCCCGGATCGCGGATAAAATGTCCGCATCATTGGTGCCGGCAACGATGACGTTGTGCGCATCGTGCGCGACGGTCGAGCCGATCGCACCGCGCTTCAGCTTGAACCCGCGCACAAAGCCGACACCGACGTTGCCCGTGGCGCGATGCCGTTCGACGACGACCATTTTCAAAATATCACGCGCGGGGTCGGCGACAAGTTTGCCATCAACAATTTTTGGTGAGGCAAGAATTTCCCGGGTCACAATCTGGTTGGGAATAATTTCGATGATGCGGATTTTTTTTGCGCCAGCCGCCCGGACCACCAAATCTTCCGGCGCGTAACGCAAATTCATCGTGCTGCGCGGCAGCGGAACTTTCACCGGAGTCCGGCCGAGAAATTTTCCGCTCTCGCCGACCAGCACGCCTTTTTTCCAGGTCTGCCGCACGCGGAAATTTTTCAGGCTGTCGAACACGATGAAATCGGCCCAGTAGCGCGGCGCGATCGCGCCCAAGTTGTGCAGGCGATAATGCCGCGCCGTATTGATTGTGGCGATTTGCAGGGCGGTGATCGGCGGCAGGCCGAGCCGGATGGACTTGCGGACGCAATGGTCAATATGGCCTTCGTTCACCAGATCGCCCGCGAGCTTGTCGTCGGTGGCAAAGGAACAATTCTGAAAATTATTGGCGTTGACGAGCGGGAGCAGATGCTCGAGGTTTCGCTCCGTGCTGCCCTCGCGCAAAAGAATGTGCATGCCAAGCCGCAGCTTCTCGCGCGCTTCCTCAACTTCCACGGACTCGTGGTCGGAGCGGACTCCGGCGAGCACGTAGGCGTTTAGATTGTTTCCGCGCAAGCCGGGTGCGTGACCGTCAATCGCCTTGCCCTTGCCCGCCGCAATTTTCGCCAGCTCGCTTTTCGCGCCGAGAAACACGCCGGGAAAATTCATCAGTTCCGCGATGCCGGCGACGCGTTCGTCGGAGATCATCAGTTTCAAGTCGTTCGCCGTGAGGTGCGCGCCCGCCGTTTCCAAATGCGTTGCCGGAACGCAGCTCGGCAGCATGATGAAGAAATCCACCGCGAGATTTTTCGTGGATTCCAAAATGTAACGGATGCCATCGAGACCAAGGACGTTGGCGTATTCATGCGGGTCAATGACCACCGCGCCCGTGCCGTGCGGGACGACGGCGCGGACAAATTCCGGCGCGGTGAGCATCGAGCTTTCGACGTGAAAATGCCCGTCAATCAAGCTCGGCGCGAGATACGCGTTCTTCAGGTCAATGATCTTCTTCGCCCGGTAATCGCCGAAGCCGATGACGCGGCCGTCCTCGACGGCGACGTTGGTTTTATGGATTTCGCCGCTGAAGACATTGACGACGCGGGCGTTTTTGAACAGCAACTCGGCGCGCTGTTCGCCGCGGGCGATGGCCAGCTTTTGTTGGATGTTCCGCATAATTCTCCTCGCTCCGTCAAGCTAACGGATGCGGTTTCTAACCGAAACAAAATAAATTAACCGCGCGCAATCCATTGCATGGCTTTTTCCGCCAGCTTGTCGAACGCGATGATGCACAGCTCCAGATGCTCTTCCTTCGTGTCCTCGATTTTGTTGTGGCTGATGCCGTGCAGGCTTTGGACGAACATCATCACGGTCGGCACGCCGGCGGCGGCAACCTCGGCGGCGTCGTGCAACGGGCCGCTAGGCAGGCGATGTGATTGGCCGCAGGCTTCGCGGATCGCGTCGTCGCACAACGCGATGAGTTCGTCGTTGAATGGGCGCGGCGCGATTTGCCAGAGGCGTTCCCAGGAGACGCGCACATTGCCCTCGTGCGCGAATTTTTCGCTGACGGTTTTGGCTTCCGACAACATTTTTTCGAGCGCCGCCGGATCAAGATTGCGTTGGTCGAGCGTGATGCGGCATTCCTCGACAACGCTGGTGACGATTCCCGGTTTTGTCAGGCAGGAACCAATCGTGCAAACACCATTGCCACTGTGCGCGGCGATCTGGTAAATCTGCAGACTCATTTTTGCGGCGGCGAGGAAGGCGTCTTTGCGGCGGTTCATCGGCGTGCTGCCGGAATGCGCGGCCTGTCCGTGAAACGTGATGGCATGACGTTCGACTCCAAAAGTTCCCAGCACTGCACCCAGCGGCAGATCCAAATCCAGCAATACCGGGCCTTGCTCGATGTGCAATTCGAGATACGCGGCGGCGTTTTTCAATTCCTTGCCTGAATCTTTTACGCGCTCGAAATCCACGCCGACTTCGCGAAGCGCGTCGGGCAATGAAATGCCATTTTTATCTTTCAAGACGCGCGCTTCGTCCATGTCCAGATTGCCGGAGCAGGCGGACGAACCAAACAAACTTTTGCCAAACCGCGCGCCTTCTTCATCCGCCCAGTCCACAAGGCGCACGGTGACCGGTGGCTTGCCATGATATAGCGCGTTGAGGCGGCGCAAAATTTCCACGCCCGCCAGCACGTTGAGGCAGCCGTCGAGCCAGCCGCCGTTCGGCACGGAATCCATGTGGCCGCCGATGAGCAAAGCCTTTTCAGATTCACCGTGCAGCGTCGTCCAGAGGTTTCCCGCCGCGTCGGTGTGGATTTCAACGGGAAGGGTTTCAAGTTTTTCCCGCAACCACGCGCGGGTCTTCACCCACATCGGCGTGAAGGCGACGCGTTGGGCGCCGTTCGCATCGCTGGTGAGCGCGCGAAGTTCTTTCAGTTCGGCAACGGTGCGTTTTGTATCCAGTGCTGAATTCATATTCTGCCGCGACCAGCGTAGGTTCCTCTTGGAGAAAAATTATTGTGGCATTTGCCGTCAAAGCGAGTTAAAAATGAAAATAGGTTGCAAGGAAAACCGTATGCCGACACTAGCCACGACAGTTGACGGTCTCAAGTTGCCGAACCCGTTCATCATTGGTTCCGGGCCACCGGGAACGAACCTGAACGTCATTTCGCGCTCCTTCAAGGAAGGCTGGGGCGCGGTCATCGCCAAGACCGTCAGCCTCGATGCGTCGAAAGTGGTGAACGTGACGCCGCGTTACGGCAAACTGATGGCGAACGACGGCAAGGAGGTCATCGGCTGGGAAAACATCGAGCTGATCAGCGACCGGCCGTTCAAGGTTTGGGAGGAGGAATTCAAGAAATGCAAGGACATGTTCCCCGACCGCGTGCTCATCGCGTCCATCATGGAGGAATATCGCAAGGATTCATGGATTGAAATCACCGAGCGCTGCCAGGCGTGCGGCGTGGACGGATTTGAATTGAATTTTTCCTGTCCGCACGGTTTGCCGGAACGAAAAATGGGCGCGGCGATGGGCGAAAATCCGGAAATACTTTCCGAAGTGGTTGCATGGGTAATGAGCGTGGCCAAGAAACCGGTCTGGGCGAAAATGACTCCGAACGTCACGCACATCGAAGACCCCACACGCGCGGCGCTCAAGGCCGGCGCGACCGGCATCAGCGCCATTAACACGATTCGCAGTGTCATGGGCGTCAATCTCGACACGCTCCGCCCGGAGCCTAGCGTCGAAGGTTACACCACGCCCGGCGGCTATTCCAGCCGCGCCGTGAAACCCATCGCCCTGCGCATGGTCATGGAAATCGCGCAAGTCATCCGCAAAGAATTTCCGGGGCGCTCGCTCTCGGCCATTGGCGGAGTCGAAACCGGCAACGACGCGGCGGAATTTATTTTGCTTGGCGCCGGCACCGTGCAGGTTTGCACCGGCGTGATGAAATTCGGTTACGAACACGTCAAGCCGATGTGCGACCAACTGCTCGCGTTTATGGAAAAGCATAAGTTTCAAACGCCCGCTGATTTCAAAGGCAAGAGTCTTGACTATTTCACCACGCACGCGGATTTGGTGAAGCGCCAAGGCGAACGCAAGGCCGCGCAAAAAGCCGCTGCCACCGCGAAAACCGTGAAGAGCGACGGCGAATGGAGCGGAGACGAGTTTGTAAAACAATCCCAGGCGCTTTCCCGTTAATTTATCCGCATCAACATGACTCGCGAACCGTGCCCATTTTTCATCGGCGGCGAATGGCTTCAACCCAAACTCGCCGGCACGCCGGTTTTCAATCCGTCCATCGGTGAGGTGATTGCCGAATGTCCCGTTGGCGGCATCGTTGAAGTGAATGCCGCTGTCGAGGCGGCGCAAGCCGCGTTTCCGAATTGGATGGAAACGCCGCCGGTTGAACGTGCACGGATTCTGTCGCGCTTCAAAATTTTGCTCGAAGACAATTTTGAAGACATCGTCCGCAGCAATACGCGTGAGCATGGCAAGACGCTCGCCGAGTCGCGCGGCGACGTGAAACGGGGCATGGAAGTCATCGAGTTCGCGCTCGGCGTGCCGTCGCTGATGATGGGCGAAGTGCTGGAGAACATCGCGCGCGGCATTGATTGCGAGGCCATCCGCCAGCCGCTCGGCATTTGCGCCGGCATCACGCCATTCAATTTTCCCGCGATGGTTCCGCTCTGGATGTATCCGATTGCAATCGCCTGCGGAAATACTTTTGTGCTGAAGCCCAGCGAAAAAGTGCCGCTCACGGCAATTAAAATTGCGAAGTTGCTCGAAAAAGCAGGATTGCCGAAAGGCGTTTTAAACATTGTTCACGGCGGGCGCGAAGTCGTGGACGCGCTGCTCACGCATCCGAAAGTGAAGGCGATTTCGTTTGTCGGTTCGACGCAGATTGCAAAATACATTTACGAAGTCGGCACCAGGCACGGCAAACGCGTCCAGTCCAACGGCAGCGCGAAAAATTACGTCATCATCATGCCCGATGCCGACGTGGAAAACTCCACGCGCGGAGTCATCGAGGCCGCGTTCGGCTGCGCCGGCGAACGCTGCATGGCGGGCTCAACCGCAGTTGTTGTCGGTGGTGCAGAAAATACTGTTTTGCCCACGCTTATCGAGGCCACGCGCAAAATCAAAGTCGGCCCGACGGACCGTGAAACGCAGCCGGACATGGGCGCGGTCATCACGCGCCAGCATCGCGACCGTGTTTTGGAATTGATCGAAGCCGGCGTAAACCAGGGCGCGAAAATTCCCGCCGACGGTCGCGGCGTGAAAGTCAGCGAAGCGCCGAATGGTTTTTATGTGGGTGCAACGATTCTTGATCGCGTCGAAACCGGCATGAATGTTGCAAAGGAAGAAATTTTCGGCCCGGTGCTGAACGTGATGCACATGGAGGATTTGGAAAACGCCATCGAGTTGGCGAACAAATCGGCTTACGGCAACGGCGCTTCAATTTTTACGCGGAGCGGAAAAGCGGCGCGCGAGTTTAAACATCGCGTCAACTGCGGCATGGTCGGCATCAACATCGGCGTGCCGGCTTCGATGGCGTGGTTTCCGTTCAACGGCTGGAACGAATCGTTCTTCGGCGACCTGCACATGCAAGGCCGCGAAGGCGTGCAATTTTTCACGCAGCAAAAAGTCACCACGAGCCGCTGGTTCAGCTACGGCGAAGGCGACATCTGGCACACAGAAGCTAAAAAGTAATCAGAAGGAATCAATATGAGTCTGCTGATCAAGAATGGTGAAATTATAACCACCAGCGAACGCTACGTCGCAGACATCTTCTGCGAAAACGAAACCATCACGCGCATTGACCGAAACATCGCGCCGCCGAAAGGAGCGGAAGTGATCGACGCGAAAGGAAAATTTATTTTTCCCGGATTCATTGATCCGCACGTTCATATTTACCTGCCGTTCATGGGCACGTTCGCGAAGGACACATATGAAACCGCCAGCCGTGCCGCGCTTATCGGCGGAACGACAACGCTCATCGAAATGTGCGCTCCGTCGCGCGCGGACGATGCACTCGCCGGTTTTGAGCTGTGGATGAAACAGGCCGTAGGCAAATCCGCGTGCGACTTCACATTTCACATGAGTGTGACGAAATTCGACGACAAGACGGAAGAGCAATTGCGTGAAATCGTCAAGCGCGGCATCAGCTCATTCAAAGTTTATCTCGCCTACAAAGGTGCGTTCGGTGTGGACGACACGGAACTTTACCGCACGCTCAAACTCGCTAAGGAACTTGGCGTCATCGTCACCGCGCATTGCGAAAATGAAACGCTCATCGCCGAGCGCGCGAAGGAACTGCTCGCCGCCGGCAAGACCGATTCCGGCCAGCATCACGAAAGCCGTCCGCCCGCCGTCGAAGCCGAGGGCGTAAACCATTTGATGAGCTTTGCCGAACTCACCGGCGCAGCGACTTACATCGTGCATTTGAGCTGCAAGGAAGCGCTAGACCGCGCCATCGCCGCGCGGCAACGCGGCGTGCGCGTGAGCATCGAAACCTTGATTCAATATCTCACGCTCGACAAAACTTACGCCGAGCTGCCGAAATTCGAGGGCGCGAAATACGTCATGTCGCCGCCGCTGCGCGACAAAATCAACCAGCCGGTTTTGTGGAACGGCCTGCGCGACGGACTCATTCAAACCGTCGCCACCGACCATTGCCCGTTCGATTTCAAGACGCAGAAGGTGATGGGCAAAAATGATTTCACCAAAATTCCCAACGGCATTCCGTCGCTCGAAGACCGCATCAATCTGCTTTACACCTACGGCGTGAAGACGGGAAAAATTGATCTGCACACGTTTGTGAATTGCGCCAGCACGCAGGCTGCAAAGACGTTCGACCTGTTTCCGCGCAAGGGCACAATCCAGCCTGGCGCCGATGCTGACCTCGTCGTTTTTGATCCGGATTATCGCGGCAAAATCTCCGCGAAAACTCACCATATCAACGTGGATTACAGCGTGTTTGAAGGCTGGAAAATCAAAGGCCGGCCATGTGTCGTCACTGTGTGCGGGCAGATCGCCGCGCGGGATGGAAAATTCGTCGGCAAACTTGGTCGTGGAAAATTCCTACAGCGCAAGCCGAGCCATTTTTAATTTATGACTGACCCATTTTTACAAGCGGCGATTGATGAAGCAAAAAAAGGACTCGCGGCCGGCGGCATTCCCATCGGCTCGGTGCTCGTGTGCGATGGCAAAATTATCGGGCGCGGCCACAACCAGCGCGTGCAGCATGGCAGCGTGATTCATCACGGCGAGATGAATGCGCTGGAAAATGCCGGTCGTTTGCCCGCCAAGGTTTACGAGCGCTGCACAATTTACACGACCCTTTCGCCGTGTCCGATGTGTTCCGGTGCGATCAAACTTTACAAAATTCCCCGCGTCGTGATTGGTGAAAATGTCACATTCATGGGCGACGAAGAGCATTTGCGCCAGTCCGGCGTGACGGTGGAAGTCCTGCAAAACGAGAAGTGCATCCGGCTCATGCGGGAATTCATCGCGGCCAAACCGCAGTTGTGGAACGAGGACATCGGGGTTTGAAATAAAGCCGCATGAATCCAATTCCCGCCGGCCTTGCGGCCAACGCGCCCGATGTCGAAATTGACATTGAGCAGAGCCGGCTCTTCAACGCCGACCTCGCGCCCGTGCCGCAATCGCGCCGCAAGTGGGGCATGTTGAGCTTCGCCGCGCTGTGGATTTCCATGTCCGCGTGCA
>CAZIFP010000015.1:0-21178 GCA_964538105.1 uncultured Bifidobacteriaceae bacterium | reverse complement strand
CGCCGAAAATTGAGGGCAGCGTGGGGAACTGGATTTTTTCAAGAAAATTGATGCCAACCAGTCCTGCGTGGCCCTCCTTCGCAAGAAAAACTTCCGCGAAATTTGCCGCAACCGTCAGCGCCACAAAATCCGGGCCGGGTTGCAGGCCGGGCAGCGGCGTGAGCTTGAACGGCTCGTTGGCGGGCTTGCCGCCGGGGATGAAATAATCCGCAAGAATTATTTCCGCGATGCCGGGCACGGGAAATTTACCGAGCGCGTGACGCATCTGGCCTTCGGGATCGCCGACTTGCAACCGCCGGGCAAGGATGCTGGCCAAAGCCGTGCCGGAAACCACCCCCAGCTGGCCAGTCCGGGAAACCGCGCGCGCCAGCCGCCAATCGGAGACGCCCGCGCCCATTCCGCCCTGAATAATTTGTGGATGTGCCATGATGATACGATTCAAATTACAGCCCATCAACGTGAGCCGTTGCGGTTGAAAGCAGGATTGACCAAACAGATGAACTCGAAGCTACACCCAGCGGGTTTTCCAAAGGAAACAATCGCGATAAAACCATAGTTTTCCGTGTGAGAAATGGCAAGCGTTAGTTTTATCGGAAATGCTTCGGCCCGGAAGCCGGCTCACCCGCCGGAAAGTTTTGGCAGCACATTCTCCGGCTTGAAACCGTGCAGCAGGATGGTCTTGTGCCGCGAGGTGTGACCGCGAATCAATTCAACTTTTCCGCGCGGGCAGTCCAGTTTTTCCGCGAGAAATTTCACCAGCGCCTCGTTGGCCGCCGCGTCCACCGGCGGGGCGGTGACCTTGATTTTCAATTCGCCACCGAGCGGCGCGCCGATTTCATTTTTGGAGGCGCGCGGCTGAAGTTTTATGGCCAGCAAAGTGCCGGCGGATGTTTCTCGGAGAAAAGTTGGCGGCATCGCTGTAGTGGGACAGGCATCTTGCCAGTCCAGTTAATTTCCAAAAAATAAAACAAATTCCAAACGGACTCGACCGGCTGGAAGCCTGTCCCACTACGGATAAACCAGTTGGTAGCTGACAAACGCCACATTCTTGCTGTCCGGCGACCATGACGGGACATTGATTGTCCCCTGTCCGCCGAAGAGTTTTGCCAGCACGCGGATTTTTCCATCCGAAAGGGTCATGAGCCGCAGCAGCACGTCCTGGTTGCCGGGATGCCCTTTCACGCCTTTGGCATAGGAAAGAAAGACAATCCATCGGCCGTTTGGCGAAGGATGCGCGAACCAGTTGTTGTAATCGTCGTCGGTGATCTGTGTCTGCTCCGAGCCGTCCGGCCTCATCCGCCAGATCTGCATCGAGCCGGTGCGCTCGGAATTGAAATAAATAAATTTTCCGTCCGGCGAATAATCCGGGCCGTCGTCCAGCCCGGGCGCGGTGGTCAAACGGGTTTCTTCACCGCCGGTGACAGGAATGGTATAAACGTCGAACTCGCCGTTGCGCTCGCCGCAGAAAGCCAGCGTCTTGCCGTCCGGTGACCAGCCGTGCCAATACGACGGCGCGTTCGACGTGATTTTAATCGGCTTGCCGCCATCAATCGGCAGCAGATAAATGCGCGACTTGCCGCCGACCGTCTGGTCGCTCACAGCGAACTGCGTGCCGTCGGGCGAAAGGCCGTGGTCGTTGTTGCAATGGGTGGCCGCGTCGGTGTCGAGCAGTTGCGGCGTGCCGTTGGTGGTCGCCAGTTTGTAAACCCGGCCATTTTTGTTGAAGAGGAAAAATTTCCCGTCGTGCGACCAGTTCGGTGCCTCGATGTGGTCGCGGGTGTGATAAACCACGCTGCGGTCGGTGGACGAAACGCCAATCGTTTCGAGCGTGCTTTCCAATTTGGGTGCCACGTTGGTCGGCGTGACGACCGGCGTGAGTTCGACGTTGGAGAAAACCGCCGTTTCGATCGCCTTGTTGTCGTGTGCGGAAACACCAAGGCCGACGTAAAAATCCCCAGCCAGCGGAATCTTCTGATAACCTCCGTCGAGCTTTAATTCGCCGCCGGCCGGCGCGACCCACAGGGAAAAAAAATCGCCGCGCTTTTCAAGCCGCACGAGTGCCGGCGCGGAAATCTCCGACTGGATTTCATGCGTCGTCTCGCCGTCGGCTTCACGATATTGCAGCGCCGTCAGACCGACACCGTGGACGGCGACATCCGCGTAGGCCGAATTTGCATCCAGCGACTGGCGCGCGAACAGGCAGGCCTTCCGGTGCGGGTTGCCGCCCGTGCCGGAAAAATTGATGTCCGCCGTGAGCGTGAAATCGCCCGACATTTTCTTCCAGATGAAATGGAACGCGTCGTTGGTGAACCAGATGTTTTCGCCGCCGCCGGAGACGGCGTATTCGTTTTTGACGGAATCAAACTGCGCCGCGCCGGGCTTGGCGACTTTGCCGATGTCGGCCTGATCGGAGAAAATTCCAAGCGGAGACTGGCCAAAAACCAAATTGCCGGTGAGGAACAAAGCGACGCCGGTGAACAAGACAAATTTTTTCATGGCTGGCAGCAGTCGCGGTTTACCACTTATGCGCTTCGAGATAATTCAGGCTTTGCGGAATCTGCTGTTCCGACACCGGCGATTCGTCCTCGATGATATACCACGTCACGCCGGCTTTTTCGGCGGCACGCAACAGCGGCGGGAAGGCGATCTTGCCCTCGCCTATCGGCACGTCATTGGTCACTTCCGAATGGCCGGTGAACAGCCCCGTGGGCGTGCTGTCCCTCATGCCTTTCAGGTGCATCAGCTTCCAGCGACGGCTGTATTTTTCCATCAGCTTCACCGGATCCTGGCCGGCATGGGCGACCCAGAAGATGTCCATCTGGAAGCTGACGTATTTTGGATTAGTCTCGGCCATGATGAGGTCGAACAGCGTGCCGTCCTTGTAAGGCCGGAATTCATAGCCGTGCGTGTGCGAAAAAAATGTCATACCATGCTCTGCCAAAACTTTGCCCGCGTGGTTGAATGTTTCAATCGCCTCGCGACAGGTCTGTTCGTCAAAGTCGCCGTTGTGCGGAATCCACGCACAGCCGACATATTTGATGCCGAGGATCTGCGCGTCGTTAATGATCCAATCCAGATTGGTGCGGAATGCGTCATACGGATAGTGCGCGCTGATCGGCCTCAAGCCGTTCGCATCGAGCTGCTCCTTGAACTGTTCGGTGGTGAGATGATAGGTGCCGGCTAGCTCGACGTTCGTAATGCCCCAGCCTTTGATTTCAGCGAGCGTGTCCGGGATGTTCGTCGCGAGTTGATTGCGCAGGCTGTAAAGCTGCAAACCGATGTGCGCGCCGTCCACGGGCGCGGCGCTGGCAGTGGTTGAAACAAGGATTGAAAATGCCGATGACAGAACGGCTGACAACAGCCGGAAGTTGGATTTCATGCGTCAACTAAACCAGATGGCGCGGAAATGAAAAGATTTTTTACCGCCGGCCCTGTCAACAATTTTAACGGCAAGCGGCTATTTGTCGTCCGGGTTCACGAATTTGAACACCAGCGCCGCCAGCGCGCCGCCGGCGAGATCGCCGACAAGATAAATCCAGAAGTTCGCGGCTTTTTCGATGTGCATGACCGTGATGCCGGTGGCGACGGCGGGGTTGAATGCGCCGCCGGAAATGCCGCCGAGCGCAAACGCCATCACCATCACCGTGAAGCCGATGGCGAGGCCGTAGTTGGAATTACCCGCCGTGGCCTTGGCCGTGGCGACGTTCAATACGACGTAGGCGAGCGCGAAGGTGCCGACGAGTTCGGCAATAAAGGCCGGCCCGATTTTTATTTCCGCCGGCGTCAGGGTCGGATTGCCCTTGAGATACAATGCCAGTGCGGAGGCGGCGAACGCGCCGATGATTTGTGAAATCCAGTAGCCGGGCACATCCGCCGACGGGCAGCGACCGCGCAGCCAGACGGCCAGCGTGACGGCGGGATTGTAATGGCCGCCGGAAATGTGGCCGCCCGCATAAACCATGATCATCAAGGCCGAGCCGATGGCCAGCGGGGCGAGCGCACCGACGCCAGGATCAATGACCGTCATGCCTACGGTGAACACGAGAAAAAACGTGCCGATGAGTTCAACCAGATATTTTTTCATAATCAGTTATTTGCGGGCAGAAGATTAAGCAGGCTGAACGCGGCTTGCGAGTCTAAAAAATGCCGGTGGCCGGGTTTGGAATCAGCCGATGCCGAGCAATTCGACTTCAAAAATCAGCGTGGCGTTCGGCGGAATCGCGCCGGGATAGCCGTCACGGCCGTAGGCGAGTTCTGGCGGAATGGTTAACTTTACCTTGTCGCCAATTTTCATCGTCGCAACGCCAACGTCCCAGCCGGCGATGACCTGACCCGCTCCAAGCACAAAATCAAACGGCTCGTTGCGGTCCACGGAGCTGTCGAATTTTTTGCCGTCCATGAACGTGCCGGTGTAATGGACGGATACGGTGTCGCCTTTTTTCGGTGCCGCGCCGCTGCCGGCGGTCAGTTTCTCGATCTTCAATTCAGGTTTTGTCATGCCGGATTTTTGCCGCACGGTGTTGAAGCGTCAACAAAACCTTTTCTGAAAAAAAGCGCAGGCCGAAGCCCGCGCTTTCTATTTATTGGTAGGGCGGCGCTGCTGCGCCGCCCAAAATCGAGGCTGACTGGCAGGTCGGCCCTACCTGTTTACACATTGTAAGTGCTGCTGGCAGTGGTGCCGCCGCGGCCGGTCCAATTGGTGTGGAAGAACTCGCCGCGCGGCTTGTCCACCCGCTCGTAAGTATGCGCGCCGAAGTAGTCGCGCTGCGCTTGCAGCAAGTTTGCCGGCAAGACGGCGGAGCGATACTGGTCGTAGAATGCCAGCGCGGTGCTGAATGCGGGCACCGGAATGCCTTTCTTCGCGGCGGTAGCTACGATGTTGCGCCAGCCTTTCTGCGACTTTTTGATCTCGCCCCGGAAATAATCGTCCAGCAGCAGGTTCGAGAGCTTCGGATTGTTGTCGTAGGCTTCCTTGATCTTGCCGAGGAAGCGTGAGCGGATGATACAGCCGCCGCGCCACATCAGCGCGATGCCGCCGTAGTTCAGGTTCCAGCCGTACTCCTTCGCCGCCGCACGCATGAGCATGTAGCCCTGCGCATAGCTGACAATTTTCGAAGCGTAAAGTGCGCTCATGATGTCGTTGATGAACGCCTTTTTTCTCTCGGGATTCGCGGCGATGCTGGTGAGTGCGGGCCGCGGGCCTTTCAGCTTGCGTGCCGCTTTCACTCGTTCGTCTTTCAACGCCGAAACGCAGCGTGCGTAAACCGCCTCGGCCATCAACGTGATCGGAATGCCCATGTCCAGGGAATTGATGACGGTCCATTTGCCGGTGCCTTTCTGGCCGGCGGTGTCGAGAATTTTGTCCACGAGCGGCAAACCGTCATCGTCCTTGAACGCCATGATGTCGCGGGAAATTTCGATGAGATAGGAATCGAGTTCTCCCTTGTTCCATTCGGCAAAAACCCCGTGGATTTCCTGGGCTGACATGCCGAGGCTATTTTTCAAAATGTTGTAGGCCTCGCCGATCAACTGCATATCGCCGTATTCGATGCCATTGTGAACCATTTTTACGTAGTGACCCGCGCCGCCTTCGCCAACCCAGTCGCAGCACGGCACGTTGCCTTCCACTTTCGCGGAGACGCCTTGGAAAATGTCTTTGACGTGCGGCCAAGCGGCGGGCGACCCGCCGGGCATGATGCTAGGACCGTGCCGCGCGCCTTCCTCGCCGCCGCTCACGCCGGTGCCGACGAACAAAAGTCCTTTGCTTTCGCAATACTTCACGCGCCGGTTCGTGTCTTCAAAAAGTGAGTTGCCGCCATCAATAATGATGTCGCCGGGCGACAGGTGCGGGATGAGTTGCTCGATGAATTCGTCCACCGGCTTGCCGGCCTTGACGAGCATCATCACGCGGCGCGGCGACTTGAGCTTGGACACCATTTCTTCAATCGAATGCGCGCCGAGCACCTTCGTGCCTTTGGCTTCATTCGCCAGAAAATGATCCACCTTTTCCGTGGTGCGGTTGTAGGCGACGACGGTGAAGCCGTGGTCGTTCATGTTGAGGATGAGATTCTGGCCCATTACGGCCAGACCGATGAGTGCGATGTCAGCTTGCGGTTCCATTTTTTTAATTTTGTTCAATTTCAAATAATGACAATACAAAAGCCTCCGCCAGCCGCCAGCAGTTTCATGATGAAAAAAATTCCCGTGAGCCTTGAAAAAACGCACTGCTGTTCTTCGTGTCGCTTTGAAGTGCGCCCGGTTGTAACCGGGGATTGGTTTCTGGGCATGTTTTCAAGGATTTCGGAGGTGTATCATTTTTTCACTGGCGCGTCTCATTTGAAGGCAGTGGCAAATCATTGGCGTGAAAACGAGTAATTTTCACCGGCAACATGTGCAAGGCACTTAACCTGCTTCATTGGCCGGCAAGCCTTTGTAATGGTCGGACGATTCGGCGGGAATGCCACCGTTGCCGGCGACTTTTTTTAGATGAAAGCAACCAATTTAGAAAATCTGCCCCTGGCCGAAGCGGTTCGTTCTTCCAACGCCGGCCTGGCAACGGAATTTACTTTTCGGCCGTGCCGAAACACTGCGCAGGATGACGGTTTGCTGAACCGCTTGCTGTTGACGGCGGTGCTGGTCATGGCGTCGGTGTTTGTCTGGACCTGCTGGAATCTGGTCAAGGCACCGCAGAACTTTTCCGCCAAACCACTGCTGGCCACGGTCGGCTCGCTGGCGGTCTGCCTGCTGGGCCTGGCGGCGGGAGCCGGCGCGGTTCTTTGGAACCGGCGCGCGGTGGTGAAAAGCGAAAAGGCGGTGCAGGGACGGGATCAACTGCTGCGGACGCTGATTGACAACCTGCCGGACGCCGTTTACGCCAAGGACGCGCTGGGACGGAAAATTCTGGCAAATCCGGCCGACCTGAAAAACATCGGTCGCACCACCGAGGCCGAGGTTTTCGGCAAGAGCGACTTCGACCTCTTTCCCCGGGCGGTCGCCGAAAAATTCTTTGCCGACGACCAGCGGGTGATGAAGGGCGAGCCCATCCTCAACCGGGAGGAATATTTCCTGAACAAAGCCGGCGAAAAATGCTGGCTGATGACCAGCAAGCTGCCATTGTTTGATCAAGGCGGGAAGGTGGCCGGGCTGGTGGGGATCGGCCGGGACATCACGGAGCGCAAGCGGGCGGAGGCGGCGTTGCAGGAATCGCAAACGCTCTATCATGCCCTCGTCGCGGACCTGCCCATCGGAATTTTCCGCAAGGACCGTCAGGGCCATTTCACCCTGGCCAATCCCGCTTTCTGCCGGCTGAAAGGCATGAATGCGGAGGAATTTCTGGGCAAATCGGCCTTCGAAATCAGTGCCGCGGCCGAGGCCAGACCGGACGCTACGGAATTGATGACCAAATATTCGAGGCAATCCGAGGATCACCACCGCCTGATCATGCAAACCGGCGATTCAATTGAAATAGATGAAGAATATTCGCTGGCCGATGGCCGGAAGCTGTTCGTGCATGCCACAAAATTTCCCGTCCTGGACACCAGCGGTAAAATTGTCGGGACCCAGGGCATCCTGGTGGACATCACCGAACGCAAGCTGGCGGAAGACGCGCAGCGCCGCAGCGAGGAGCGGTTGCGCGAGGTTCTGCGGAGCACGCGCTGCATCCTGAACTTCGGCGAGGTCGAGGCTCCGGAAAACTGGCGGGAGCGGGCGATGAGCGAACCGACGCTGTTCCAGTGGAATTTTCCCGTCGCCAATCTGGAGGCGGCGCAGGAGGTGTTTGAACTCGACGTGCCGCCGGGCCGGGATTACCAGCAAGTCTGGATCGCCAGCCGCCACCCGGACGATTACCGGCAAATGCACATGGTGGCGCGGGACGCATTCCTCCAGAACGCGCCGTTTTATCGCAATGAATTTCGCTGCACCGACAAACACGGCGTCGAGCACTGGATGCAGGAATTCGTCACCATCCACAAGGTGGCGGAAAACCGCTGGCACATCTTCGGCATCAACACCGAAATCACCGACTTGAAAAAAAGCGAGACGGCTCTGCGTTCCAGCGAAGGAAAATTGCGCCAGTTCACGGCCCAACTCGAACGCAGCAACCGCGAACTCCAGGATTTCGCCTACGTCGCTTCGCACGACTTGCAGGAGCCGCTGCGGAAAATCGTCGTCTTCGGCGAGCGGCTCAAGGAAAAATGCAGCGAGTCGCTGGTGGCCGAGTCCCGCGATTATCTGGACCGGATGCAGAAGGCCGCCATGCGGATGCAGACGCTGATCAACGACCTGCTGACGTTTTCGCGGGTCACGAGCAAGGCGCGTCCGTTCGCGCCGGTGAACCTGGACCAGGTGGCGCATGAAGTCGCGGGCGATCTGGAGGCGCGGATCGAGCAGGTTCAGGGGCGCGTGGAAATCGGCGCGCTGCCGGTGATTGACGCGGAGGAATTGCAGATGCGCCAGTTGCTCCAAAATCTGATCGGCAACGCCCTCAAGTTCCGCCGGCCCGAAGTTCCGCCGGTGGTGACGGTGGCGGCACGGAGGTTCACCGATGAATCCGGCTCTGAAATGTGCGAGCTGGCGGTTCGCGACAACGGCATCGGCTTCGAGGAAAAATATCTGGACCGGATTTTCAACGTCTTCCAGCGCCTGCATTCGCGCGCCGAATTTGAAGGCAACGGCATGGGGCTGGCCATCGTAAAAAAAATCGCGCTGTATCACGGCGGCGACATCACGGCCAAAAGCCAGCCCGGTGCCGGCACCACGTTCATTCTCACTTTGCCAACCACACATGCCAGAACCAACGAAACTGACAACCCAGGAAAACACCATGAAAACTGAAGGAAAAATGATCTCGATCCTGCTTGCGGACGATGATCCGGACGACCGGCAGCTCACGCAGGACGCCTTCTCGGAAAACCGGCTCGCCAACATCCTCCATTGCGTCGAGGACGGCGAGGAATTGATGGACTACCTGCACCGGCGCGGTAAATACACTCATCTGCAAGGCGAGCCGTTGCCCGGGCTGATTTTGCTCGACCTCAACATGCCCCGCAAAGACGGTCGCGAGGCGCTCAAGGAAATCAAGGCCGACCCGGAACTCCGCCGCATTCCCATCGTCGTGCTCACGACTTCCAAGGCCGAGGAGGACATCGTGCGCACCTATGACCTGGGCGTGAATTCCTACGTCACCAAGCCGGTCACGTTCAAGTCCCTGGTTGAACTGGTCAAGGTTCTGGGCCGCTACTGGTTTGAGGTCGTGGAGCTGCCGCCCGAACAGGGTTGAGGCCATTTATGACCGACGATCCGGCCAAAATTCTTTTGGTGGACGATGATGAAGACGATTTCATCATCGTCCGCGATTTGATTGCCAAGATCGGCGGCCGCCGGCACCGGCTGGAATGGGTCAACAATTACGCGGCCGGGCTGGCGGCGGTCCAGCGCGGGGAACACGATATTTGCCTGTTGGATTTTCGCCTCGGCGCACGGACGGGACTGGAGCTGCTGCGCGCCTCGCAAAAGTTCAGCCACCGTCCGCCGATGATTTTGCTGACGGGGCAGGGCGATCGCGAGATTGACGTCGAAGCGATGAAGGCGGGCGCGTCGGAATATCTGATCAAGGGCCAGCTCACCCCGGACATGCTGGAACGCGCCATGCGCTACGCCATGGCCGCCAAACGCGCCGAGCAGCATCTTCGTCGCGAGCGCGACCTCATCAGCCGCATCATGGAAACCAGCCCGGTGGGCATCGTGGTCACCGACGATGCCGGCAAAATCACGTTCGCCAACCATTGCGCGGAGAAAATTCTCGGCTTCACGAAGGAGGAAATTGATGCCGGCAAGGCCAGTGTTTTGGACTGGCATCTCCCCGAGGCCGAGGGCGGCGGACTAGTAAAAAAATATTTGCCGTTAAGAAAAACCCTTGAATCTGGACAGCCCGTGCAGGATGTCTGCCACGAATTGATTTTTCCCAGTCAGCGCAAGCTGCTGCTGTCGGTCAACGCCGCGCCGATCTTTGACGCCGTTCGCAACATTGACGGCATGATTGTTACAGTCGAGGACATCACCAAGCGACTCGCGCTGGAATCGCAGTTGCGTCAGTCGCAAAAGATGGAGTGCGTCGGCCAGCTCGCCGCCGGCGTCGCGCACGACATCAACAACGTCCTGACCATCATCCAGGGTCACGCGGGGATTCTGCAAAATTCCCTGCCGCCGACCGCTGATGCCGCGCGGTCGTTGGCGCAGATTTCCACCGCCGCCGAGCGCGCCGCCGGCTTCATCAAGCACCTGCTCACGTTCAGCCGCAAGCAGGTTTTCCAGACCAAGGTTCTCGATTTGAACGCCGTGCTGCGCAACATGGAAAACATGCTGCCGCGGATGCTGGGCGAGCAGATCACGCTGGAGACCCGCTATGGTTCCGGTTTGGCGTCGGTCGCCGCCGACGCCGGCATGATCGAGCAGATTGTCATGAACCTGACAGTCAATTCCCGCGATGCCATGCCCAAAGGTGGCAAACTGCTCATCGAGACGACCACGGTTAAAATCGACGCCGAACAAGTCCGCAAAAATTCCGAGGCGCGGCCCGGCGAATTCATCTGCCTGACCGTCACCGACACCGGTTGCGGCATGGAACCGAAAGTGTTGGAGCGGATTTTCGAGCCGTTTTTCACCACCAAGGCGGTCGGCGAAGGAACCGGGATCGGACTGGCCACCGTCTATGGCATCGTCAAACAGCATCACGGCTGGGCCGAAGTCACCAGCAAAGTCGGCGTCGGCACCACGTTCAAGATTTTTCTACCGGTTGTTCTCGCCGAAGCTGCGGTTACACCCATCGCCGCGCCCAAACCTGAAACGATTGTCGGCGGCAGGGAAACCATCCTCGTCGTCGAGGACGAGAGCAACTTGCTGGAGCTGGTGCGGACGATTCTCGAACATTATCACTATCGCATTCTCACCGCAGCATCGGGTGCCGAGGCCTTGCGCGTCTGGGACGAGCATCATGGACAAATTGATCTGCTCCTGACGGACATGATCATGCCCGGCGGGATGACCGGCAACGACCTTGCCGCAGGATTGAAAAGGCGGCAGCCCAACCTCAAGGTGATTTTCACCAGCGGTTACAGCGCCGAGCTGGTTGGAAAAGACATGGGCAAGGGCAGCACGGCCTTTTTGCCGAAGCCATACCAGCCGCAGCAGGTCGCCCGTTTGGTTCGGGACGTTCTTGGCCATGCGCCAAACATTGGTCGCGAAACGCCGCCCGCTCCAGCCAGCGACCGTTGCCTCATGCCGGCGTAATGCTGCCGTTTGAGCCTGGTCTGTCGTTTCGGAAATTCTTTCTCCGGTTGTTTCTCCGCCGGATGGCACAAAAAACTCGCGGATTTTCATTTGAAAAATCATTCCCAAAATTCACTCGCAAATTTATTGTCACCTCTTCGTGCTTTCCAACCACTTAAGCGACGTTATGATGACAACCAATATTATGTCGGCCGCAGTCAACAACGACGCGGAACTCGTCAACGGAACCCTCGCCGGCAATCGCGACGCCTTCAGCCTGATCGTCTCGCGCTATCAATCGCTCATCTGCTCGCTGGCCTACAGCGCCACCGGCAGCTTCGGCCAGAGCGAGGATCTGGCGCAGGAAACCTTCATCACTGCGTGGAAACATCTCGGCCATCTGCGTGAGCGCGACAAGCTCCGCTCCTGGCTCTGCGGCATCGCGCGCAACCGCATCAACAGTTTTCTCCGACGCGAAGGCCGCGAGCCGGTCCGCGCGGCCGAGCCTCTTGAAAATATTGCTGAGACCCATTCCGCCGAACCGCTGCCCGCCGACCAGACCATCAGCAACGAGGAACAGGCGATCCTCTGGCGTTCGTTGGAACGCATCCCGGAAATTTACCGCGAGCCGCTTATTTTGTTTTATCGCGAGCATCAATCCATCGAATCGGTAGCGGCGGATTTGGATTTGACCGAGGACACGGTGAAGCAGCGGCTTTCACGCGGCCGGAAAATGCTGCATGAACAGATCCTCGCGTTTGTCGAAGGCGCGCTGGAGCGGACGAATCCGGGAAAAGTTTTTACACTTGGTGTTTTGGCCGCGCTACCCGCGCTGACGATTTCCGCCAAAGCCGCGACGCTCGGTGCCGCTGCCGCCAAAGGCGGTGCGACCGCCAAAGCTGCGGGCGCGATGGGTTTGTTCGGCGCGATTTTCAGCCCGCTGCTTGTCATCTTTGCCAATTACTCCAGCTACCGCATGAGCATGGACGAGGCGCATTCCGATGAAGAGCGCGGACACATTAAAGCGATTTTCCAACAGTCGCTCGTGGCCACCGTGATCATTTCCTCCGCGCTGGCCGTGCCGTTATTTTGGGCGTTTGGAAACCGAACCGGCATGTTTTTGAGCATGCTCTTCTGCCAGACCATCATCATATATTTTCTGACGATCTTTGGCGTTATTGTTGCGTCGCTTCCGGCGCGGCGCAGATACATGGCCGGACTGTTGGCAAATCAATATGCCGGCAATTTTCCACCTGCCGCGTATGAATATCGCAGCCGGTGGAATCTGCTCGGCCTGCCGCTGGTCCATGTCCGGCTTGGCGACCGTTTCGATGTGCTGCGCGGGCCGGTCAAGGCGTGGATCGCCGTCGGCAGCAGCCATGCGGTCGGCGTGATTTTCGCCTCCGGCGGCATTGCCATCGCGCCCGTGAGCTTCGGCGGCATTGCCATCGGCCTGCTGCCGTTCGGTGCGATTGGCTTGGGGCTGGTTTCGCTGGGCGCCATCAGTCTCGGTATCTGGTCTTTTGGTGGACTGGCCGTCGGCTGGCAAGCCTGTGGCGGTTGCGCCATCGCCTGGAATGCGGCGACGGGTGGATTGGCGTTTGCCCATGATTTTGCAGACGGCGGCATCGCGTATGCCGTCCAGGCAAACACTAAAATCACCGCGCAATTCTTGCAGCAAAACCTGTTTTTTCGCTGCTCGCAATGGGTTTCAAATCACGCATTCTGGCTGATTTTGCTTTCAGCAATTCCAGTGACTTTGCAGGCGCGGCTCGCGGCGCGGGCACGGCGGCGGCGGGAAAATTAAATCAAGGGATTTTTTCCGCCAGTTCCTCCGCCGGATAGGTCCAGATTTCCGCGAGTGTCGGATGATAATGCGGCGTCGCCGCCAGTTCGTGAACAGTCATCCGCTTCGCCATCGCCGTGACGATTTCGTGAATGAGTTCGCCGCCGACCGGCCCGACGCACGCGCCGCCGAGAATTTCGCCGGTCTTCGGGTTCGCCAGCAATTTCACGAAGCCGTCCTTCGCCTCCATGATGAGCGATTTGCCGTGGTCGTTGAACGGATAGCTCGCGGCAACAAATTTTATTCCGCGCGCAGTTGCCGCTTTTTCGGTCAGGCCAACGAATGCCACCTGCGGCTCGGTGAACACGACGGAAATCAGCAGGCGATGATTTGTTTTTCGCGGCGATTTTGGCCGCGCAATGTTGTGTGCCGCGATTTCGCCCTGCGTCACGGCGATGTGGACGATTTCATGCGGCCCGGTGCAGTCGCCTGCCGCGAAAATGTGCGGCGTGGAAGTTTGCATTTTGCTATTCGTGACGACGCGGCCGTTTTCTGTTTTCACACCGGCGTTTTGCAGATTTAGTGACGCCGTGTTTGGCGTGCGGCCGAGTGCGAACAAAATGTCCTCGGCAGAAACGGAAACGCGTTTTCCATTTTGCTCAAACGAAACGGTTTTCAATTTTCCATTTCGCGTTGCGTTCAAAAATTTGGTGCCAGTGAAGACGCGAATTCCCTCGCGCCGGAAAACTTTTTCTATTTCAATTCCAGCGTCCGCGTCAAACTCCTTCAAAATATGTTCGCTCCGTTGAATCAAAGTGACCTTGACGCCGAAGCGTGCAAAGAATTGCGCGAACTCACACGCAATCGCGCCGCCACCGAGAATGATGAGCGACTTGGGCAGTTTTTTCAGCCCGATGGCGTCGTCGCTGGTGATGAAGCCAACTTCGTTTAGTTGCGCCAGCGGCGCGGGCGCGACGCGCGAGCCGGTGGCGATGACGAAATGTTTGGCGGTGATTTTTTTGCCGCTGCTCAATTTGACCGTATGCGCGTCGAGAAAGCTGGCGTTTGCACGGATGAATTTAAATTTTCCCGCATTGAGCTGTTGCACGCGGAAATCGGCAAAATCTTTGATTTGCGCATTCTTTCGCGCCATGACTTTAGCGAAGTCGAAGGAAACTTTTCCGGCGCGCACGCCCCACGTTTCGGCGTGTTCGGCGAGGTGCTTCACTTCCGCCGCGTAGAGCAGGGCTTTCGTTGGCATGCAGCCGCGCAGAATGCACAGGCCGCCAACTTCTTTGCCGCCTTCGATGACGGCGGTTTTCAAACCAGCACCGGCTGCCGTCCGCGCCGCCGCGTAGCCGCCGCTGCCGCCGCCGATGACAGCGATGTCAAAATCAAATCGTTTCATACCAGAGAAGATGGAAGCGCGTGGCAGAAATGCAAATTTCAAATTTGAAATTATCCGCCGGTTGTCCGATGATGCGCGCATGAGCGACCTCATCTATCCGCGCAGCCCGCGCGAAACCATGGACGGCTGGCATTACCTGCCGCGTTACGTTGACAAAATCCGCCTGCATCTCGCCGGCAAATTGCACGCCGACTATCAGGAAAATCTCGGCAAGGCCTTTGACGGCTTCTGGCTCAAGGCCGCCGGCGTCACGCACGAGCAATTCGTTGAGGTCGTAAAAAATTCCATCACCGACGGCGAGGTTTATGATTGGGTGCGCAAAAATGTGAAGCGCACCGCCGCCGAAAAGGACGCGCACTGGCAAAATGTCCTGAGCCGCCCGCTGCCCGGCGACGCGGAGGCTGCCGCCCGGCTGAAGATGCGCAAGGAACAGGCCGGCATCGGCCACCGCGACGACATCAAATGTTTTGTGGACATGCTGGACGCGGACGAGAAGCGGATTTAGTCCGGGCAGTCGAGGCACAGCCAAAATGAAATCCTTCAAGGCTCTCATCGCCGCCGTGATTCTTTGGCCGCTTCTGCTGGCGTTGTTGATTTGTTCATCAGTTTCATCAATCGCGGCGAATCTTTCACCGGATCAAATTGCGTCCGCTGGAAAGACGAATTGGATTGCCGCCGCCGACCCGCGCTTCCATTACGAAGGTCGTTTCGATTTTTCCGATTCCAACGCGCCGGTGGTCATCTGGCAGGCAAGCCGGATCCGTCTGGATTTCAGCGGCGACTCGGTTCGTCCAATATTTAGCGACGCCAAAGGCCAGTGTTTTTTTAATGTCGAAGTGGACGGCTCGAACATGGTGGTCGAAGTGCTGGAAGGAAAACCGGCAAAGCCAGCGATCGTGTCTGGCCTTGGCACTGGTCGTCATCATTTGACGATGTTCAAACGGAGCGAAGCCGCTGCCGGCACGGTGCGTTTTCGTGGAATTGAAATCGGTCCGGCGATGCAAGCCTGGGTGCCGCCAAAAATTTCTTACAAGGTCAGCATGGAATTCATCGGCGATTCCATCACGGTGGGCGCCTGCAACGAGGACGGCGCCGCCGACCAGTGGGACAATCGCCGCACGCACGATAGCGCGTTCAGCTACGCCGCTTTGACCGCTGACGCTTTTTCGGCTGATTATCACAACATCGCCGTCAGCGGCATGGGCATTGCCACCGGCTGGGTGAAACCGAAGGCGGGCGAAATCTGGGACCGGCTGTATCCGAACGCCGCGTCGCCGCGTGCGGATTTGTCGGCGTGGAAACCGCAAATCGTTTTTGCCAATTTCGGAGAGAACGACGCTTCATTTTCGAGCGCGCACAATCAGCCTTTCCCCACCAATTACACCGCCGGTTACGTCTCGCTGGTGCAGGCAATCCGCAGAGCTTATCCGGCGGCGCAAATCGTTTTGTTGCGCGGCGGCATGTTCAATGGCGCGCAAAGCGAGCCATTGCGGCTGGCGTGGGAATCTGCCGTCACACAAAGCGAAGCCACCGACAAGAATGTCAGCCATTTTGTTTTCAAGCATTGGACCGCGAATCATCCGCGGGTGGCCGATGACCGCACGATGGCCGCTGAATTGACCGCCTGGCTGAAGAAGCAGAAATTCATGCAGCCCTACCGGTAAAACAAAAACCGGAAACCAGTTTTCCGGCTTCCGGTTTTAATTTATCGCCGGTTAGAACGACCAGTTCACAATGGGAAAGCCCGTCGCGAGCTTGTCCGGAAAATCATTGAACCAGGCATTGTTCAACGCGATGTTGACCAGCCCGATTTGCACGCCGTGAAGATTTTCCGTGTAGTTCACCAAGGCCAGTTGAAAGCCGTGAAATTCCTGGGCGCAGTTGACGAGACCTTCCTGAAAACCCGTGAACGTTCCTTGCGAGACGTTGACCAGGCTGGGCCAAAAAACGAAACCACCCTGCCAGCCGACAAAGCTGGTCTTGCTGTAATTGACCGCCCCCCACGAAACACCGGTATAGGAGTCCGCATAGTTGAACAGACCACAAGTGAAGCCCTTGCTGTCGCCGGTGCTGCCGTTGACGAAGCCGAGAGCAACGCCCTGCTGCGGGTTTTCACCCCAGATATTCAACGAGAGACCGGAGATCTCGGTTGTCTTGGGATAAATGGCGATGTCCGGCGTCAGCGAAGCCTGAAACGGCTTCGATTCTTCCGCCGACAATCCAGCGGTGCTGATGGCGAAGGCCGCGATGACGGGTAATTTTTTCATAAGTCGTGAAATTCTTAAACCACCGGCGGTTGAAACGCAATTTATTCCAACAAAAAACCGGAAGCCAGTCGCCCGGCTTCCGGTTGGTGATTTTTTGTCGGATTAGAACGACCAGTTGAAAAACGGAAAGCCGGTGGCCAGCTTGTCCGGAAATTCATTGAACCAGCCATTGTTGATCGCGATGTTGGCGAGACCGATTTGCACGCCATGAAGATTTTCCGCATAGTTCACAATGCCCATTTGGAGGCCGTTGAACTTGCCTTCCGAGTAGTTCACCATGCCTGCCTGCCAGCCGGTGAAGCTGGTCTTGCTGTAGTTCACCATGGACCATTCCACGCCGGTGTAGGTGTCGGCATAATTATAAAAGAACGCCCAGCTGAAACCGCTGCTGTCGCCGGTGCTGCCGTTGACGAAGCCGAGGGCGGCGCCGTGCTGCGGGTTTTCACCCCAGATGTTCAACGAGAGACCGCGGATTTCGGTCGTCTTGGAATAAATGGCGATGTCCGGCGTCAGCGAGGCCTGAAAACCGTGCGATTCGTCCGCCCTCAATCCGGCGGCGCTGATAACGAGGGTTGCAATGATGAGTAATTTTTTCATGGTTGTGTAGTTGTTCAATTCGGAATGGAAATGTTAATTCTAAATCCCGGCGGCGCAACCAAAAAGACGTCAGGCCAAACTCGCCGTTGTATCCTGGCAGTGTCATGCACTCTGATCTGGCAAATCGGTCGGCGGGCGACGGGGCCGGATGAAGACCGCAACCAGAACCATCAAGGCAAGGGCTGAAATCCCCAGGCCAAAATAAAAACTGCGGGGCTGGTAGGAAAACGTCACGGATGATTTTCCCGCCGGCAGGATAACGGCCCGGAAATTATAGTCGGCACGGTAGATTTTTGCCTGGCCGCCGTTCACGCTTGCGGTCCAACCGGGAAAATAACTGTCGAGCAGGAGCAGAAAGCCGGCGCGTGGCATGTCCGCCTCGATCTTCACTTCATCCGGCAGGTAGGAAATAATCCGGGCCGCGGCGTTGGTCTCCAGAACTACAGGTGAACTTGTCACCGGCAATGTTTCCGGCTTTTGTTCCAACAACAATGTTCCGGCCGGATCAAAAGTCCGCTGGCGCACTGCGGCGAGAATTTCCGGCTTGGTTTTTACCTGGCAATCAAAAACCGGCAATGCCCGCGGAAGGTATTTCCTGAAACGGTAGATGTTGACTCCGTTGGTGAAAACGAGTTCGAAGTCCTGGTTGGTTTGAAGTGCGGGCGCGGAGGACAACACATATTTTATGTTCAGCAGGCGGAAGGGCTCCGGCAACTGCGCGGCCTCCCGGTAGAACCAGAAATTTCCCGCCGTGCCGTTGATCAGTTCTTCGTAGCGGCGCAAGGTCATGTAATCAATTCCGCGGGCATCTTGCAGCCCATAAACGGCGGCCGAATCTGGATAAAAGGTGTTTCCCAGCCCCAAAATCCGGAAGACCGACTTGTCCTGCTGGAGCCATTGAATGGCGGGCGCATCAGGATAATACCGGTCGCGCGGGATCGCCGGATTATATCCGCGCGCAAACGTCAGCAGGTCAACCGTTGTCCATCCCGCGACCAGCAGGATCCGGAACCGTTGCCCGACGGAAGGCAGTTTCAAAAAAATAAATGCAACCACAAGCAGGCTGCCCAGCGGAATGAGAAACTGTTCGAAAACATAGACTTTGTAGGCCGGTTGCAGCAGATGGATTTTGGCCAGGACATTCCAGCCCACCATGCCCAGTGATCCTCCCATCAGGATCAGGAAACCAACGGTGACCTGGATGACTCTTCGCCGGTTGCCGGGAATGCTGAAGGCGTCCCAGCCCAACCCAGCCAGCACAGCCAGGCTGAAGGCCACGAGCAGAAGCAGACGGGTGTTGCTGATGGCATTCAGCACCGGCAGATGACTCATGATCATCGGTATTGGCGGCACTCCCAAAACCACCAGGAGCGCGATTGCGATTGTGCCGGAAAAGAAAATCGCGAATTGATCGCGGCGGCAGAAGATGCCATAAGCGGCGAACAGAAGCGGAAGGATGCCGGCATAAGCGGTGCGCTCGTTGAAATTGGCCGTGTCCGGCGGCCCGATCAGCCATGACAGGTCTTCAAATCCATCCGCCGGACTGCCCGTCAAAAATGGAAATATAAAATGCACCAGCATGTCCGGCGTCAGATGGTAGGCCCAGCGCTGGATTATTCCCGAAGAAACGCTGCTCGAACTTTGTGCATAGTATTCCAGATAAGGAATAATCTGGACCGCCGCCACCATGACCCCGGCCAGCAAAAAGGCGATGAACATCCCAAGGCGGCGAAATGGGTGCGTCGCCCGGCTTGTGACCAGCCGCATGAGGAAATAGGCGAACACAAACAAACTGACGTGGACCGCAGTGGGCGGATGGCCACCGAGCAGCATCAGGCCATAGGCAACGGCAAAACCCGCCCAAGATTTCGAAAATGAAATTGTCGTTGGTTGGTCGGAAGATCGGAACGATTTTTCAATAAAATATAGCAGCAGCGGCAGCCACATCGCGCAATTGACATGCGGATGTCCCAGCCAGACGATCATGAATCCGCACAGGCTGAACACCAGGCCCGCCAGAAAGGACCCGGCATTTGAGACGCCCAACACCCGCAGATAAAGCATTGTGAACAAGCCCGCCAGAAAAAGTTTTAGAAACGCCGCCGGGCCGCTCGCATAAAATGGATCCAGAACCGAACCCAATAATTGGATGGGAAACCATGTGGCCGTCTGGATTGAAGCCGGGTTGGGCATTCCGCAAGCCAGATATGGATTCCACAGCGGAAACCGCCCTTCCTTGACTTCGCGGTGCATGAAATCATGCTCCGGTATGAAGACGGCATACTGGTCAACCAGCAGATAATTTCCCGGCGGAGAGTGATCGTTCCAGGGCGGATAGGCGAGTGTCTCGTCCGCCGGCACCAGCCCCTTGCCGCCGAACAGTGCCTCGTGAAACAAAAACAACAAAATTACCGCCAACGCCGCCACCCATAAAACAAATGGTCTTTGCGGCCGTTTCATCTTGGCCGCAAAGACCTGTGAATTTGTTCATCCGTATTCATGTAAAACTTGAACGTCCCAGCCATGACACGGGCTGGCGTTGGTCAGCTTGCTTTCTTCAGCGCGCTCAAGCCCGCGTAAACCGCGTTCTTGCCCAGCAACTGCTCGATACGCAGGAGCTGGTTGTATTTCGCCAGCCGGTCGGAGCGGCTCAACGAACCGGTCTTGATCTGGCCGCAATTCGTCGCGACGGCAATATCAGCGATGGTGGAATCTTCCGTCTCGCCGGAGCGGTGCGACAGAACGGCGGTGTAGCCGTTGAATTGCGCGAGCTGCACGGCGTCAAGCGTCTCGGTGAGCGTGCCGATCTGGTTCACTTTCACGAGAATCGAATTCGCCGTGCCGGTATCAATTCCCTTTTGCAGGAACTTGACGTTGGTGACGAACAAGTCGTCGCCGACGAGCTGGACTTTGTCGCCGATTTTGTCGGTGAGTTTTTTCCACGTCGCCCAGTCGCTTTCACCGCAGCCGTCTTCGATGGAGACAATCGGATACTTCGCCGTGAGCTTTGCGTAAAACGCCACCAGATCGTCGCCGGTGATGGTTTCGCCGGTGCTTTTCTTGAAGGTGTATTTTGCGTTGCCGGAATAAAATTCCGAAGCTGCCGGATCAAGCGTCAGATAAATATCCTTGCCCGGCTTGTAGCCCGCGTCCTTGATGGCCTGAATGATGGTTTCAATCGCCTCTTCCACGCTGCCGAGTTTCGGCGCGAAACCGCCTTCGTCGCCGACGGCGGTGCTGCAACCCTTTTTCTTCAACACGCTCTTGAGCGCGTGAAAGGTTTCCGTGATCGCGCGCAAACCTTCGCTGAACGTCGGCAGGCCCGCAGGCAGGATCATGAACTCCTGGAAATCAATCGGCGCATCCGAATGCGCGCCGCCGTTGATGACGTTGGCCATCGGCACGGGCAGCACCTTCGCGTTCGGCCCGCCGAGATATTTGAACAGCGGCTGGTTGAGCGCGGCGGCGGCGGCTTTTGCGTTCGCGAGCGAGACGGCGAGAATGGCGTTCGCGCCGAGCTTGCTCTTGGTTTCCGTGCCGTCCAGCTTGATCATCGTGGCGTCCACGGTGAGCTGGTCCAGCGCGTCCACGCCGAGGAGCGCGTCCTTGATTTTGGTGTTGGCGTTGGCCACGGCCTTCTGCACGCCCTTGCCGCCAAAACGTTTTTTGTCGCCGTCGCGGAGTTCGACCGCCTCGTGTTCGCCGGTGCTGGCGCCGCTGGGGACGGCCGCGCGACCGACGGTGCCGCATGAAAGCGTCACGTCCACTTCCACGGTTGGGTTACCGCGCGAATCTAGAATTTCGCGCGCCTGTATGTTTTGAATGTTTGTCATAAATGAATAAATTCCTTTT
>CAZIFP010000014.1:0-21192 GCA_964538105.1 uncultured Bifidobacteriaceae bacterium | reverse complement strand
CGGCGTCCATGACGTAGCCGCCGCCCCAGAGATAATGCGTCGCGTTGTCCACGCTCACCATGCCCACGCCGAATTTGTCGGCGAGCTTCATGCAGGTGTCCATCGCCTCGTAGGCGACGGCCTGGCCGAGCTTATTGTGGCCGTTCCAGATTTCGGCGGCGGCGAAGCGCGACGGCAGCTTCTCGATCTTCGCGCCGGGCGTCCAGCGGCCGACCTTGCTGCCGAACAATTCGTCGAGGTGCAGCGCCTTGATGGCGTTGTGCGTGCGGATGCCGTAATACGCGGCGCTGGCGCAAAACCGCGCGCCGGCGGCGGCCTCGGCGGCATCGTAACCGCGCTTGAGATACGCCTTCGTGACAAGTGAATCGTGTTTTTCTTTGGGGATTACAAAATAGGTTTCGGGCATAATATCTAAATTTGAATTTCAACAGTTTAGTGAGACGAGTTTGCTTGTCTTGTCGGACAAAGAGCGGACAAGGCGAGCTGCTCAATATAATTTCACAGTGTTCAAAGCGCTTTCTTCACCGGCACTTCGGGATTCACCTGCGCGATGGGTTTTTCGCCGTTCATCGCGAGGATGAGATTTTTCACGGCGCAGGTGGCCTGGCGCACCACGCTTTCGTAAGTGCGCGACGCGACGTGCGGCGTGCAAACGACATTCGGCAATTTGAGCAGAGGATGATCCGCCGCCGGCGGCTCGTGATCCAAAACGTCCGTGCCGTAACCGCCCACCTGCCCGGATTTCAGCGCGGCCACCATGTCGTTCGTGTTCACGACTTCGCCGCGCGCGCAGTTCAAAATCAAAACTCCCGGCTTCATCTTCGCAAACGACTTCGCGGAAATCATGTCGCGCGTTTCCGGCGTTAGATTGGTGTGCAGCGAAATGTAATCGCTCGCGGCGTAGATTTCATCGAGGGTCGCGGCGCGCTTGATGTTTTGTTCCTTGGCAAACTTTTCGTCCCAATAAACGTCGAAGCCGATCACGTTCATACCGAACGCGCGCGACCGAATCGCCACTTCCTTGCCGATGCGGCCAAGGCCGATGATGCCGATGGTCTTGTCGAGCAGCTCGTGGCCGGTCTTGCGCTTCCAATTTGTCTTGGCATCGCCGCTACGCGTGGAGTCGGTGTGGAACAGAAAATTTTTCTCCAGCGCGAGCAGCAGCATGAAATTGTGCTCGGCCACGGTCGTGTGATTCACGCCGGGCGTGAAGAGCAGCGGAATGCCGAATTCGGTGCAGGACTTCACATCAATCTTGTCCACGCCGATGCCGTATTTGCTCAAGACTTTTAATTTTGGCCGCGCTTTTTCCAAAACCTTGCGCGTGATGGCGTCGTCGCCGCAAATATAACCGTCCACATCGTCGACGAGCGCGAGCGTATCCGCCTCGTTCAGCGGGCCGCGGGCGGTGATGATTTCCCAGCCGGTTTTTTTAAGCAAATCGTGATGTTCGCCGGGCGTGTCTTGAAACGAGGTCGTGGTCAAAAGGATTTTCATACCCACAGCATAAAAAAAAATGGCCCCTGCGCAATCACAGAGGCCTAGTAAATTTTGCCGAATTATTTGAAATTTCTGCACTCAACCCGCGCCGAGCGTCGAGCGGGCCAGCAAATCCAGTTGCGCCTGCGCCTGGTCGGAGATGTGCGTGAAAACCATGGAAATCCGGTAGCCGACATGCTTGTTGCCGGAACAGGCGATGACGACGCCACTGCACTGCAGCCGCGCGCCGTCCTGCGGGGATTGCAGCGCGACGGTCATTTCCGTCCATTCATTGAACGGTGTTGGGCTGCGGAACTCGATGCCGCTTTTGTGGACGGAAACCGAGTCGGTGGAAAGCTCCAGCCGGGACTGCCGGCCTTCAACTGTCACCTGTTGTTTCGGGGATTCAATGCTTCCAATTTTTCTCGCGCTCATAATACATACACAAATTAACACGCCCCGGCCAATCGTCAAATTAGACCGTGCAATCCAAAAAATAAGCTTACCACTCGATCACTGCCGCACCCCAGGTCAGGCCGGCACCAAAAGCGATGATCAAAATCAAATCGCCCCGCTGGACCTTGCCCGACCGCACCGCCTCGTCCAGCGCGATGGCGACGGACGCGGCGGAAGTGTTGCCGTATTTGTGGAGGTTAATGAAGATTTGTTCCGGCGTGGCGCCGAGCCGCTCGCCGACGGCGTCAATGATGCGGCGGTTGGCCTGGTGCGGGATCACACATTTGATGCGCGTGATGTCAATTTCGCAGCGGGCCAGCACCTCCTTGGCGGCGCTGCACATCGCCTGCACGGCGTTTTTAAAAGTTTCCTTGCCGTCCATCCGCAGGAAATGCAAACCATCCAGCACGGTCTGCGCCGAGGCCGGACAGCGGCTGCCGCCGCCGGGCATGGAAAGCAAGTCAGCCTTGCCGCCGTCGGCTCCGAGCGCCGTGGTGAGCAACCCGTGGGACAGCGGCCGGTTCTGCAAAATCGCCGCGCCGGCGCCGTCGCCGAACAGCACGCAGGTGTTGCGGTCTTTCCAGTTGGTGATGGCCGAAAGTTTTTCCGCGCCAATGACCAGCACCGTTTCGTAAGTGCGCGCCGTGATGAAATTCTGGCCGACCTCCAGCGCGTAAATAAATCCGGAACACGCGGCCTCGATGTCAAACGCCGGAACCCGCCGCGCGCTGAGCTTCTGCTGCACGAGGCACGCGGTGTTCGGAAACGGCATGTCGGGCGTAATGCTCGCGACGATGATGAGGTCAATCTGGTCTGCGGTGATGCCCGCCATTTCCATCGCGCGCCGCGCCGCCTTGGCGGCGAGGTCGGAGGTGAATTCATCCGCGGCGGCGATGCGGCGTTCCTTGATGCCGGTGCGCGTGGTGATCCATTCATCCGAAGTCTCTACCATTTTTTCCAGCTCGGCGTTGGTCAGAATTTTTTCCGGCACATACGAACCGACGCCGGTGATGGAACAGGTGCGACCCTGAAAATTATGCTTCGCGCGCGGATTCTTGAATTTGGATTTCATGCGGAGGCGGAAACGAAAATTTCCATGGCGCTTAACGCCTCATTCGCGCGGGCAATTTCGCCGGCGATGACGTGGTTGACCTGGTGTTGCAAAGCCTCGGCGGTTACGCGCAGGGCGCTGGCCACGGCGCGTTCGCGCGCGGAACCGTGCGCCTTGAACACCATGCCGTTGAATCCGAGCAGCGGCGCACCGCCATAAAGCTCCGGGTCCATGCGGCGGCGGATGGATTGAAAGGCGTTCTTCGCCAGATACGCGCCGATTTTCCGCCGGGTGTTGCTCATCAATTCGCGCTTGAGCATTGAGAACATGCCGACGGCGAGGCTCTCGCACGTTTTTAAAACGATGTTGCCGACAAAGCCGTCACAGATGACGACATCCACATGATCCTTAAACAAATCGTGGCCTTCGACGTTGCCGATGAAATTTAAATCCAGTTTTTTGCAGAGCTTGAAGGCTTCGAGCGTCAGTTCGTTGCCCTTGGAATCCTCCGTGCCGATGCTCAAGATGCCAACGCGCGGATTTTTCTTCCGCAAAACTTCGCGCGCATAAACGCTGCCCATCACGGCGAATTGCGCGAGATGCAGCGGCTTGCATTCGACGCTGGCGCCGGCGTCGAGCAGAACAAATTCGCCGCTCTGGCGCGGAATGACCGTTGCGATGCAGCCACGGTCCACACCGGAAATACGCCCAACCTTGAACGTGGCTGCGGCGAAGATGCCGCCGGTATTGCCGAGCGAAACCAGCGCGTCAGCCTGTCCATCACGGACAAGCTCGGCGGCCCGGCCGATGGAAGAATCCTTTTTTTTTCGGAGCGCAATGACCGGTTTGTCATCCATCTCCACGACTTCGCTGGCATGGATCACTCGCACGCGGTGGTCGCGGAAACCGCGTTTCGGCAGCGCGGCATGAATGTCCGCCTGGTTGCCGACGAGATAGAGGGCGGTGATTTTTTTGCTGGCCTCCAGCGCCAGCTTGGCCCCGGCGATCACGACCCCGCAACCGTGGTCGCCGCCCATGACATCCACTGCGATTCGCATAGATGAACGAGAGAACGCGGAATCCTTCCGCGACTGCAAGCTGGAGATCAGCCCGCGTTGACCGTCAGCACCTGGCGGCCCTTGTAATAACCGCACGCCGGGCAGACCCGGTGCGGCACGTGCGGTTCGGCGCACTGCGGACATTTGCTGATCTGCGGCAGCTTCAGCACGCTGTTGTAAGCGCGGCGCATCCGCATCCGGCTTGTCGAAGGTTTACGTTTTGGGACGCCCATAAATTCTAAATTACAGTTTTAGTTTGTTCAATTCAGCCCACGCGGATGACTTGGATTCCTCCTTGCCGGCGGTTTTACGCGCCTTGCCAACGCTGGCTTTCTTTAATCCGTCGCAATCCGGCTTGCACACCGGATGCTGCGGAAACCCAAGGAGAATATCTTCCCGCACCCTCGGCGTCAAGTCCACGCAATCGTTCTTAATGGGCACCGCTTCCTCGTCTTCAATCGACTCAAACGGCAAATGCAGCGTCCACGGATCAATTTCCAGCTCGTATTCAAAGTCCTTCAGGCAGCGGACACACTGGCATTCCAGCTTGAGCCGGAGCAAGCCCTGAACCAGCAAGGCGTCATCCAGCATTTCCACCTCCAAGTCGTAATGCAGCGGCTGCGTGGCGCGGATCATCTCGTCGCGCAAATCCAGATCGAGTTCCGCCAGCGGCAGTTCGCCGCGCAACTCCAGGTTGCGGTTTTCCAGATGGCGAAGATTTACTGAAAGCATAATTTTGAATTTTAAGTTTTGAATTTTAAGTTGGAGCCGGATGCGGGCTGCGCCGTTCAACTAAAAACTAAAAATTCAAAACTTAAAACTATTTCCGCAGCTTCAATTTTTTCTTCAGGGCCGCTTCGACCTGCGCCGGCACAAAGCTGCTCACATTCCCACCGAGCCGCGCGATTTCCTTCACGATGCGCGAACTCAAAAACGTGTAGGTGTCCTTGGGCATCATGAAAATCGTCTCGATGTTCTCGTTCAGCTTGCGGTTCATCAGCGCGAGCTGGAATTCAAACTCAAAATCCGACACGGCGCGCAGCCCGCGCACGATCGCCTGCGCCTTCCGGCTCACGACGTATTCGACCAGCAGACTGTCAAACGAATCGGCCTCGACGTTCGGCAGGTGGGCGACGGATTTTTTCACGAGCGCCACCCGCTCTTTGAGCGTGAACAGCGGATGTTTGCCTTCGTTGCTGGCGACAGCCACGACGACGCGGTCGAACAGTTTCGCCGCGCGCTGCACCACGTCCAGATGGCCGTTGGTCAGCGGATCAAAACTGCCGGGATAAATTGCGGTTCGCATCTTAAAAGCCTTAGGTTATTAATTTTGAGTTTTAGTTGAAGCGCCGTGCGGTTCAACAGCCTTAACTTAAAATTAAAAACTCAAAATTCAAAACTATTTCCACGGCACCTCGAAAATCCGCACGGCGGCCTTGATGCCCTTGACCGTGACCGACGGCAGCTCTACGCACGTCGCGGCCAGTGCCGGGTCATGCCGCAGCAGATGATTGTAAGTTGTGACGCTGATGATGATCCGCCCGCTTCCGGAAACGCCTTCCAGCCGGCTGGCCAGATTCACTTCGCGGCCGAACACAGTGTAATTGTATTGATGCGTTTCCGAGCCCATGAGGCCGACGGTCACCAAACCGGTGTTGATGCCGGTGCCGAGCTGCAACGCGGTCAGCGGCGGCTTGGGCGGCAGCCCGGCTGACAGCCGCGCCCGGTTCTCGATTTCGCGCGACGCATTTTGCGCCAGCCGGATCTGGTTCAATTCGTAAATCGCCCGTTGCGCTTCCATCGCTGCGTGAACACAGGCCAGCACATGCTTTCCGTGCGCCACCGGCGCGTTCCAAAACGCCATCACGCAGTCGCCGATGTATTTGTCGAACGTGCCGCCGTGGTTTTTCACCGCGACGACAACAGTCGCCAGGTAAAGATTCACCGTCTCGAGCGTTTCGCGCGCGGACTCGTCAAAACATTTTTCCGCCGCCTCCGGATCAAGCTGGTGCGCGCGGACAAATTCCGACACGCGCTCCTGCGTTTCGTCCGTGAACGTGGTAAATCCGCGAACGTCGGCAAAAAACACGGTCACCTCGCGGCGTGCGCCGCCGAGCGAAAGTTTTTCGGCCTGAAGCAATTCATTCATCACGTCCGGCGAGACGATTTTGGAGAAGACGGATTTGACGCGGCGCTGTTCGCGTTCCTCGAACAAGATGCGGTAAGTGGCAAGACTGACATGCTCCATCAAAATCGCGCCGCCAACCGGGAATATGATCGGCAGCCAAAAACGGAACTTCACAAAAATGAAAAACGCACCGAAAGAATAAATTGCCGCCAGCAGCAGGCTTCCGCCCAACGCCGAAAACGCGCGCAACTGCCAGGTGAGAAACGCGGTCAGGGCGCCGAGAAAAATGATCAGCCCAAGTTCCACCGGCAGCGGTGCGCGGCGGATGAACCGGCCGGTGATGACGGAGTTGGCGACGTTCCAATGTTTGCTGACGAGGAACGTGTCCTTTTCCAGCGGCGTCGCGCCCCGGTCGGTCAGGTCGTTTCCCTGCGCCGTCGAACCGATGATGACGAGCTTGCCGCGAAATGCGTCGCTCAAGTCATTGGTTTCGCCCAGCAACCGTTGCTTGTCCTGCCAGAGCAGGCTTTCAATCGGCGCGCGCAGGATTTTCGGGTCGTTCGGCGTGAGCCGCCAGTCAATGTAAAAATAGCCCTTGTCGTCCACGGGAATCACGCGCTCGAGGCCGTTCGCGCCGCGCAGGACAATTCTTCCGTGAAGCAGATCAATTTCCGCGTTCGTCAAATCCAGCTTCAATTCCTGCGCGGCCAGGACGATGCCCATGTGCCAGACTCTCTCGTCGGTGAAGGCTTTTGCCTTGGGCGCGACGCCGGGCGGCAGCTTGTCGCCGATGAAATCGGCAAGTTCAAAATTATTCTCCGCATCCACCGGAACGGTGACGACGTTGGTGGTGCCCGTCTGTGGCAAAATGATTTTGCCCGGCAAAAATTGCGCGTGGTCGAGGTCGAGGCCAAATTCCGCCGCCGCCTTTTTCAACAGCGGATGCCAGCGGTGATAAATGTGAAACGCCTCGACGCGCCGGAGCGTGCCGTCGGAATCCTTGTCGGTGGAAATGCCGCCGAGTGCGAGCGCGTTGGTGGCGAACAAGTCGGGCGGACGCAGTTCCGGTGTGACGGCGATGACGATGTTGCCGGCGCGGTGCATTTGTTGTGCAAAAAAATCGTCGGATTCAACCAGGCTGCCGTCGGCCATTTGCACGGGCGGATGGTCGTTGCGCAACTCCCCGAACAACACGTCGAACGCGACGGTCTGCGCGCCTTGCGCCGAAAGTTCCTCGACGAGCCGGCCATAAACCTGGCGCGGCCAGTAAAGGCCAAATTTGTAACCGAGCGCGCCGCTTTTGACGGCGGCAATGCTGGAATCTTCCATCGTGACAAAGGCGAGATTGGTCGCAACTGGCGCCGGAAAACGCAGGGCCGTCCGCACGCGCAGGTCATAGGTGATGCGCTCCAGCCGGTCAAAGAAATCCAAGCGGAGCAGCCGGACACAGCAGACGAGCAAAAGGACGAGGACGGCCAGCAGAACCGGCGTGCGCTTGAGCGGTTTGAATTTCACCGCACCGGATTAAACGAAAAACCTGAGCAACTCAAGACTGCTCTGGTTTTTTTGAAAGCGTTTATTAGGTTTCTGGCAGTGGAGTAACCGTAATATATGCGGCGGTGGAGTCGGTGGCTTAAAGCCGCGGTGGCTTAAAGCCGGTGGTCGGCGACACATGGCACCACTGAGTCCGATTGTAGGAATAGGAATAGGAACCTTGCGGAGTATAGCAAATTCTGGCCGCTTTGGATATCTGGTTCAACAGGTCAAGAATTTCAGGCGTCATCGCCGAACTCCCGCCGGATGACGGATCATATTGTTGACCCTCTGCCACCGTCACCGTCACCGGCTTGCCGTCGGCACCGACGATGGAAAGCCACAGCGGATGAACGAGCGCACCGCATTTGCCATCCGCACTGATGTAACCCTGCGACCCGCGCACGCCGGCGATGCCGTTTGGAATTTTAACCAGATATTTGGATTCCGGGGAAAGTTTTTTCACGCTGTAAAAAATGCGGCCTTTCTGCAAATCCAGTTCCGTGTCGCTCACGGTGTCCACGCCCGTGTCGGAAACCGTCAGGATGTCAACTTTTACGGTCGTATCGCCCGACAGGCGAATGACGTTTTGTTGCACAGAAGGTTTATATCCCACCATGCCGCGCACGGGGGAATCGGGAGCCAACGAGACTCTGTCCGGCACGGGATGAGCCTGTGGCATTTCAACGGCATCGCCCAAAACCACGTCCACCGATGCATCGGATTCAGTCCGGATGCTCGCACCAGGGCGAAGGATTTTTCCGGCCACCAGCGGATGCCATTCATCGTTGCCGCCCTGCGTGTAGCTGGCCCCGCCCACGACCCGAACAACAGTCGCCACACCTTCCTTGGTGTCTTGTGCGCTGGCCGTTGAAATGAAGGCCAAAACCAACCCGCAAACGGCTGCGGAAAACAGTGTCTGAATATTTTTCATAACAATTCTTTTCGGAACTTTTTCTATCTAAAGCCAGTATAGCGGCGAACTGTCCATTGTCAACCCCGAAAAACGCCTGTATTTCAGGGCTGGCTGGTGATTTTTTGCCAGCTAATTCCCTGTATCCCAGCATACACCGCGAACGCCTTTTCGTTCTGGATCAGCACCGCACGCACCACGCTCGAATCGTCCGCCCGGCCCAACTCCAAGATGCTCTCCGGGATGATGCCCATCTTCTTGTGTGCGTAAATCAGCGCGAACAATGCCTGCGCGATGGCCGAATACGGCAGATCCCGGTAGGCACCCTCCACCGCGTCCTCCGCCGCGTCTGCGAGAAATTCCAACTGATCCACCAGGTGCGGAAACTTCGGCGCGTTGATCTGGGTGAATTCCAGTTTCCACTGCGGCAGATGATACAGGATCTTCTCGGCCATCGCCGGCGTGATGGTCGCGGAGCCGTTGTTGACGAATTTTGCGATTTCGGACATGTCGGCAATTTAGAGAAACCCCCGCCGCCGTCAAAGGTAATTTGTCAGACAATCCCCGCGCGCTTCAGCACCAGCTCAAAATCATACTCCGGTTTGCGCGCGTGGCGGCCGCGCAACGCGTTCGCCGCGTCGTCGCCGACAAACATTTCCGTCACCGCATCCCACGTCAGCTTGCGCTTGAGTTTCATGCCGATCCACGCGGCGGCGCAGGCTTCGAGGCTGCGGGCGGACTGCTGGATCGGCGCGATGGGCTGGCGGTTGGCGGCGATGCTTTCGAGCCAGTTGCCGTGCTGCGTGAGGCTTGGCATCCAACGCACGACATCGCCGGTAAGCGGCAGGAGAAGTTTCGGGTCACTCGCGCGCAGCGGCAGCAACTCGTCGCGGCTGACCGGCACGTTGGGATCACTGGCCGTGACTTTTTCCTCGCCGCGCGTGCAAAAAATCCAGCCTTCGTCGCCTTCAAACCGGATGCCGGTTTCAAACTGGTCGTCGAGAATCATCTGCACATTTTTCGAATACAACATTTCCACATGGTAAGTCGTGTGAACCGTCCACGCGTCGCCGTGCATGAATTCGGCGTGTGATTCGATGGTGATCGGCCCGCCGAGTTCCTGCGCCATCGCCCACTGCGCGATGTCCACATGATGCGCGCCCCAGTTGGTGATCATGCCGAGACCAGAATCTTCCGTCGTGATCCAGCCGGGCCGTCCGTCGAGACTATTTTGCGGATGCACGCGGCGTTCCATGTAAGGCTGTTCCGGCGCGGAACCGAGCCAGGATTCGTAATCCAGATTTCCCGGCACCGGCATTGGCGCGGGCGCGTGGCCGCTGGCCTTGTCGAGGCCGACGCCAATCTTGATGGTTTTCAACTGGCCAATGCGCCCATTGCGGACCAATTCACTCGCCTTGCGAAAACTGCCCCACGGCCGCTCCGAACGCTGCTGCGAGCCGGTCTGCAAAATAATCTTCTTCGCCTCGACCGCTTTCCGCAATCCGATGGCTTCGACGATGGAATACGTCACCGGCTTCTGGACATAAACGTGTTTGCCGGCAATTACAGCTTCAATCGCCAGTCGCGCGTGCGAATGGTCCGGCACGGTGACGACCACCGCGTCAATTTCCGGCGACGCCAAAACATCATGGTAGTCGTGAAAGGTTTTCACGTTCACGCCGGACTCACCGCGCTGCACATAAAAAGCCTCCGCCATTTTCTTGCCGGCGGCGAGGCGCTTGGAATCCAGATCGCACACGGCCACGACGCGGCCGAGCGGCTCGGTCAGCACATTGCCCAGGTCGCTGCGGCCCATGCGGCCGCATCCAATCTGCGCAACGTTGATTTTTTTGCTTGGCGCGTCCGCGCCGAGCAAACGCGCGGGAATGATGCCGGGGAAAACTGCCAGGCCAACTCCGCTGCCGATGGCGGCTTTGAGAAAACTGCGGCGCGATTGAATTTTCATTTTCGTGATGCGTGAATTTAATTTGCCGGCAGCTCGCGGATTTTGACATTGCGGAAGGAAACTTCGCTGCCGTGTTCCTGCAACAAAATGTGGCCGTCCGCCCATTCGCCGAAATCGGGAATGTTTTTGAATTTGCTCTCCGCCACGGCGGCGCGGAATTCCGGCGAGCCGCGCTCGAATTCCAGCGTCTTTTCGCCGTTCAGCCAGAACTCGACGTGTTTGCCCAGCGACACAATGCGCGCATGATTCCATTCGCCTACCGGCATGACTTTTTTGTCGGCGGGCGCAGGAATTAAATCGTAAAGCGAACCCTCCGTGCGGTCGCCATCGCGGCCCAGCTTGGCGTCGGGATGATGCGCGTCATCCAAAATCTGCAATTCCATGCCGATGGCTGAGCCCGTGGCCGTCGGCTGGCCGGTGACTTTGTCAATCGGCGAGATGTCCGGCTGCACAAAAATTTTGATGCCGCTGTTGCAGCCGTAACTGGTCTTGAAATCGGCGACGAGTTCAAAATTGGAATAGCGGTCGCGCGTGATGATGTCGCCGCCGGATTGCGCCTCGGCTTCGCCGTTGGTCCAGCCGGGGTCAACCGTCAGCACGCCGTCCGCGATGCGCCAGCTTTTGGCCGGGAATTCATCGGATTTTGGGCTACGCCAGCCGGCGGTCGTCTGGCCGTCCCAAAGCAATTTCCAGCCGTCCGCTTTTTCCAGTTCGGTCAGCGTGTTGGGTTCGAGCTCGTGAATGCGGAGGTTGCGGAACTGAACTTTCAGCCCGACCTTGTTGGTGGCATCGCCGACGCCATGGACCTGCAAGCCGATCACACCGCGCGGCGTCACGTTATCGCAAATTTCCGCGCGCGGCACACCGTTCAGCCACGTTTGGATCACCGGGCCGTTGGCGACGATACGCAGTTCGTTCCACTCGCCATTCTTGCTGACCGCGCGGCCCTGCTCGGAAAACGCCATGCCCTGCTTGCCTTTTTCACCGTCGGCGGGGAGCAGCCAGAAGCGCCGTGCCTCGTCGTAAATGCCGCCGCTCCACATCCGGCCGCGCGCCAGGTCCATGTCAATTTCACACTGGTAGCCGTGGATGCGGTCCGGCGCGAACTTGAATACCTTGCCGCCGATGATCGCGGTCGTCGCGCCGGGAAAAACTTCGCTGCGGATTTGCACGCCGGAATTCAGCAGCGCGTCGCATTTGTATTCCAGCTCCAGCTCGAAATTGCCAAACGACTGCGTGGTGCAGAGAAAACTGTTGCCGGTGGCGGAAACGGATTCGCCCGTCAACACGCCGGCCTCAACGGTATATTTGGCCTTGCCGCTGTGCTCGGCCCAGCCATCGAGATTTTCCCCGTTGAACAAATCAACCCAGCCGTCTTGAGCCGGCGCGAACGACCTGAAGAGGAAAATCAAACCGCAGGCGAACGAAATCGTTTTGAGTGTTTTCATTGGAATGTGGACTTGGACGAATTATCCCACAGGCCGGTTACGAAACAATTCTTTTCACAACGCGCGCCACACCTGCTAAAAATTCCGCGTGCAAGATTTGATCGCCAAAGCCGCGACGCTCCTCGAAGCGCTGCCTTACATCCAGAAATTCAGCGGCGAAATCTTCGTCGTGAAATACGGCGGCAGTTTTATGGACTCGCCGGACGAAACCGTCCGCACCAGCGTCGCGCGCGACATCGTGTTTCTCGAAGCCGTGGAAATCAATCCGGTCGTCGTCCACGGCGGCGGCAAGGCCATCACCCGCGCGATGGAAAAAGCCGGCTTGAAGGCGAATTTTATCCAGGGCCAGCGCGTCACCGACGAGGGGACGGTGCAAATCGTGGACGACGTTTTGTCGCGCGAGATCAATCCCGAAGTCGTCAAGGCCATCAACGCGCTCGGCGGCCAGGCCGTCGGTTTCGCCGGGCCGGACATTTTCAAATGCCGCAAGCTCTGGCTCGACGACAAGGAAAATCCCGGCAAAAAAATTGACATCGGCTATGTGGGCGAGGTCATCGAGGTGAACGTCGCGCCGCTGAAAGAAAGCATTTGGTGCGGCCACACGCCCGTCATCAGCCCGACGGCGCGCGGCGAGGACGGGAAAATTTACAACTGCAACGCCGACGTGGCCGCAGCGATGTGCGCCATCGCGCTCAACGCCAAGCGGCTCGTTTTTATGAGCGACGTGCCCGGCCTGATGCGCGACCCGAAGGATGTTTCCACCGTCATCGTGCATTTGCAAACGAGCGAAGTGCCTGCGCTCAAGGCTGCCGGCATCGTGGACAAGGGCATGATTCCCAAAGTGGACAGCGCCGTCGCCGCCATCAAATCCGGTGTGGAAAAAGTTTCCTTCGTGGACGGCCGCGTGCCGCATTCCGTCATGCTGGAAATTTTCACGGACAAAGGCGTCGGCACTGAAGTGGTGCTTTGAAACCGAACTTTAACCGCAGAGAACGCAATGAGCGCAAAGGAAATTTTTTTGTGTTCTTTGCGTTCCTTTGCGGTTAAATAATTCGCCAGTGAAAGAAATTTTCCCAACACCACCGCCGATTGTGCGGAATGACTACGAATCCATCCGCGAGCTGTTCGCGAAAAACGTCGTGCCCAGCTACGGCCGCTTCGAACTTGTCTTGAGCCACGGCCACGGCAGCTACATTTTTGATGTCGCCGGCAAACGCTATCTTGATCTCGGCAGCGGCATCGCCGTCTGCTGCCTCGGCCACGCGCATCCGGCCATCACCGAGGCGCTCGTCGAGCAGTCGAAAAAACTGATCCACGTTTCCAATCTCTATTTCACCGAACCGCAAGGCCGGCTCGCCGCGGAAATTGTGAAACGCATCGGCGCGGGCAAAGTTTTTTTCGCGAACAGCGGCGCGGAGGCGAACGAAGGCTTGTTCAAGCTCGCGCGAAAATTCGGCCACGACGAAGGCCGGTTTGAAATTCTGACCGCAACCAATTCTTTTCACGGCCGCACGCTCGCCGGCATCGCCGCCACCGGTCAGGAAAAGGTCAAAAAGGGTTTCGAGCCGATGATGTCCGGCTTCCGGCACATTCCATTTAACGACCTCGCCGCAGCCCGCGCCGCAATTTCTCCCTCGACCGTCGCCATCATGATTGAAGGCGTGCAAGGCGAAGGTGGCGTGACGCCCGCCACGCCGGAATATCTGCTCGGCCTGCGCGCGTTGTGCGACGAGAAAAAACTGCTGTTGCTCATGGACGGCGTGCAGGACGGCTATTTCCGCACCGGAATATTTCAGAGCTTTCAGCGGATTCTCGAAAGTAAAGTGGGACAGGCTTCCAGCCTGTCAAAAATGGACAGGCAAGATGCCTGTCCCACAGATTTTCTGCCCGACGGCCTTTCGATGGCCAAGTCGCTCGGCGGCGGATTCCCCATCGGCGCATTCTGGGTGCGCGCGCCGTTTCAGGATTTGCTCGGGCCGGGCACGCACGCCTCAACGTTTGGCGGCACGCCACTCGCCTGCGCCGTCGCGTTGAAAATTTTTGAAGTCGTCGAGCGCGAAAAACTGGACGAGCACGCGCGCAAGCTCGGCGCGTGGATGCAGGCCGAATTGGAACGGCTCGTGAAAACGTATCCGAATGTCGTCAAAAATGCACGCGGCCTCGGCTTCATGCTCGGTTTGGAACTGGCGGAAAAAATTCCCGCGTTCACTGCGAGCGACAAGCCGGCGGCGATTCAGTTCGTCAACCGGCTGCACGCGGCGGGCGTAATGACCATTCCCGCCGGCACGCACGTCATCCGGCTGCTGCCGCCGCTGAACTTGAAGCCGCAGGAAGCCGCCGAGGGCATCGCCAAAATTGAGGAGCTGGTCAAATCACTGGCGTGATTTCGCATGAACGCCGCCGCGTTAAAACACCTCGCCGTCGTTGATCCCGTGATGCGACGGCTCATCCGCGAACACGGCCCGTCCAAACTGGAACATGAGCCGTGGCGCTCGCCGTTTCAATCGCTCGTGCTAGCGGTCGCACACCAGCAGCTTCATGCCACGGCGGCGGGAAACATTCTCGGCAGGTTCAAAAAACTATTTCCCAAACGCCGGTTTCCCAAGCCGGAAGATCTGACGAAGGTGACGGACGAACAGCTTCGCGCGTGCGGATTTTCCTTCGCCAAAATCGCCGCCATCCGCGACATCGCGGCGAAAACTTTGGACGGCACGATTCCGTCGTCGCGGCAGATTGAAAAACTGGGCGACGAGGAAATTATCGAACGCCTCACCGAAGCGCGCGGCGTCGGACGCTGGACGGTGGAGATGCTCTTGATTTTCCAGCTTGGCCGGAAAGACGTTTTGCCGGTGGACGATTTTGGCGTGCGCAGCGGCTTTCGCGTCGCCTACAAAAAACGCGAGATGCCGAAGTCTAAAGCATTGCTCAAATTCGGCGAACGCTGGCGTCCGCACGGCACCACGGCGGCGTGGTATCTCTGGCGCGCGGCCGACGGGGCGAAGAAAAAGAAGTGACGGCGCGTTTTCTTTGCGGTATAAAATTTTCTTTGGTTGGAAATTTCCAAAAACTTTTGAGACATGAAACATCTGTTGTCATTGGAAAAACTGCCGCGCGCGGACTTTGAAAAAATCCTGCGCAACTCGGTGGCTTTCAAAAACGAACGCGGCGCGCATTCCACACAGCCGCTCGCCGGCCAGACGTGGGCGCTGATCTTTTCCAAGTCGTCCACGCGCACGCGGGTTTCGTTCGAGACCGGCCTGCGCGAACTCGGCGCGGGCGTGATGTTTCTCAACGCAAACGACATCCAACTCGGCCGCGGCGAGCCGATCAAGGACACCGCGCGCGTGCTGGGCCGGATGATCCACGGCGCGGTCATCCGCACGTTCGCGCAGCGCGACGTGGAGGAGTTCGCGGCGTTTTCCGGCATCCCGACCATCAACGCGCTGACCGATGACGAGCATCCGTGCCAGGTGCTGACGGACATTTTTACGTTTGAAGAAAAGCGCGGGTCGATCGCCGGCAAGGTCGTCATGTTCATCGGTGACGGCGCGTGTAACATGCCGGTGTCGTGGATTTTTGCGGCGGCCAAGCTGGGCTTTGAACTGCGTATCGCCGCGCCGAAAGCGTTTCAGCCTTCCGCCGACATCTTGAAACGCGCCGGCGGAAAAATCATTGTCACGGAAGATTTGCAGACGGCGGCAAAGGACGCAGATCTGCTCTACACCGATGTTTGGGTTTCGATGGGCAAGGAAGCGGAAGCGGCCGAGCGCATCAAAACTTTTACCGGCTATCAGATCAATGACAAGCTCGTGAAGCTCGCCAAACCGGACGCGCTAGTTATGCACTGCCTGCCGGCGTATCGCGGCAAGGAGATTGACGCGGAAACTTTTGAGGCAAACGCCGACACGATTTTCACCCAAGCGGAAAACCGGCTGCATGTGCAGAAGGCGATTCTCAACTGGTGTGTTGCAAGTTAAAGGTTGAAGGTTGCAAGTTCAAAAACCTGCAACGTGCAACTTTCAACCGGCAACCGAATACTGCCGCAGATACTTCAGCGCGACTTTCAAATCCTTCGGCCATTCGCTTTTGATCGTCACGGTTTCGTTCGTGAACGGATGCGGCAAGGTCAATTCCTCGATGTGGAGCGCGACGCGGCCGAGCAGCGGACGCTCCTCGTGACCGGGCTTGAGGCGGTAATCCTTCTTCAGCCGCGACAGCCAGAGCGGCTTGCCTCCGTAAAGTTCATCGCCGACGATCTTCAAGCCGACGTGGATGGCGTGGACGCGCACCTGATGCAGGCGCTCCAGCAGCGGTTCGCATTTCAGCAACGCGTAGCCGTGGCGCGAAAAATTTTCGAGCACTTCAAACCGCGTCGTCGCCTGCTTGCCGTCCTGCGGATCCACGCGCATCACGCCGGGCTTGACCGGGTGCGGCGACAGCTTGGCGTTCACTTCAAACTGGTTTTCCAGCGGTTCGCCGTGAACGAGCGCGACATATTTAATCCGCATTTTTTCCGAGCTGACCAGGTTGGCCAGCGCGATGAACGCCGGCTTGATTTTGGCGAGAAGAATCACGCCGCCGGCGTCAAAGTCCGGCTGATTCGCGTTGTTGAGATATTCCAGGCTGCGTTCCGCCACCCAAGGTTTTTTGTCGGCGATGGCGGTGTGCAGCAGCTTCATCAGGCTCGGACGTCCCAAGTTGTCGGGATCGGGTGACGTGAGCAGGCGTGCCGGCTTGTCGAGCGCGAGCAGGTGTTCATCCTCGAACAGGACGGGGATTTCCCAGAACTCGCGCGTGGCGGGCGACGAGAGTTTGATGGCTGCGTTCACATTACAACATTACAACTGCCACAAATCATTGGTGGGTGCCAACTATTTCATCTCGCAGTTCTTTGCCAGCTTCATTTTGAAGCCAGTTGTTAAATACTGGACCGAGCCACGCATTGAATGCCTCACTTTCGCGCGAACGGCGGAGCGTTTCAGCGAACTGCGGCAGTTCGGCATTCATCACCGACTGGTCCATGGGCAGCTGTGACTGGACAAATAAAATAAACCCGCCGTCGTCGGTTTCCGTGAAATTGCTGAAGTGACCGACCGGCGTGGTGAAGGCCGCCTGCTTCACCTGATTCAGGTCGGCGCGACCGGCCAGCGACGGCAGTTCGCGCGTGCTTATGGAAAACGGCGGGAGTGTTTGCGGTTGCAATCCGGCGGCGGCGCAGGCGGCGGCAAAACTTTTCCCGCCGGCCATGGCAACCGTGAGCCGGATGTAGGCGTTCGTTCCAGCTTCGCGGGCGAGGACGGTGGCCTGCTGCATCTGGTAATCCTGCGTCACCTGGGCCTGGATGTTCGCGAACGACGGGATTTCGCTCGGCAACTGTTTGGCGAGCGCGATGACATAGACGGCATTGGTGCTGACGATCGGATTGACAAACGGTTCATCCGGCGTCAGACCGAACGCGATCTTGGCGAAGCCTTCCGGCGCGGTGAATTCCTGCGGGCCGGTTTCGGCGCTGAACGGCGCGGTCGTCTGGAGCGTTAACCCTTTTTGCTTCGCGACGGTGGCGAGATTGCCCGCGCTCGTGGGCGAGAGGTTGAAAACAGTGCTGGCAAAGTCGTTGGCCTGCGCGCGGGCGTCGGTGAGGGCACGCTGGCGGATCATTAGGTCGCGGATTTTGGCCTTGGCGTCGGCGGGCGTCTTGGCGTCCGGAAACGCCTGTGCGCCATACTGGAGATATACCGAGTCAATCTGCGCATCGAAATTCGTCTTCGCCCATTCCGCCTTGGATTGCGCAAGGAAGTCCGACACCTCGAAAGCGACATAATTGACCTGCACGCGATCCGGCAGGCGGTATTCGGCGAGGTAATTGGTGTAGAATTGTGCGACGACCGCCGGCCTCACCGGGACGGACGACAGATAGCTCCGCGCGGAAAGGAAAACGGCCTGCGACGACAGCTCCTGATGTTCGCGCTGGTAAATGCCGGCGGCTTCCTGCGGCGTGATGAGCGCGCCGGATGCGCCGATGGAATCAACCAGTTGCCGGATGGCGGCGTCGTGGCGGCAAAAATTCTCGAAGTCGGCCACGGTCAGGCCTTCTGGCTCCAAGACTTGTTTCGTAAATTCCGTTACCGACACGACCTGGCCGTTGCGTCCAAACGAACTCAACATCTGGTTCGCCATCAACGCCGCCGTGTCCACGCCGACGTGGATGCCGAGGGCGGAAGCTTTCTGAATTAGCAGCAGGCGGACGTAGGTTTCGCGCTTCATGTCCGCTGGGGACATGGCGCTTTTCTTGTCCGGCCAGGTGCCGTAACGGAACAGATAAAATAATTTGAATTCGTTGACCGCGTCCACATATTGCTGCTGCGTGATCTTCTGCCCATTTACGGAACCAAAATCGCCGCTGGTGCGGCCGCCGCCGCCGCGTTGCGCCGGAGCCGCGCCCCAGTAAATGAACGAGATGACCGTCAGGGTGATGATCACCACCCACAGCCATTTAGAATGTTTGCGAATTGTTCCAATCATAGTGAAAAATGAACGCGTAGCCTAACTTGCCGGAAGGCACATGGCAAACGGAAAAGCAAACAGACCTCGTAATCGTAATCCTCAATCTTAATCGTATTCTCTTTCTTTCGAACAAAAGCGATTAAGATGACGATTAGAATTAGGATTACGTTTTTTCCAGCCACCGCGCCGCGTCCATCGCCGCATAGGTGATCAAAATGTCAGCGCCGGCCCGGCGCATGGCCAGCAAACTTTCCAGCGTCACACCGCGCTCGTCAATCCAGCCGTTCGCGGCGGCGGCCTTGATCATCGCGTGTTCGCCGCTGACGGCGTAGGCGGCGGTCGGCAGGCCGAATTCCGTTTTCACGCGATTAATAATGTCAAGATACGCAATCCCCGGTTTGACCATGACGATGTCCGCGCCTTCCTGAATGTCCAACGCCACTTCGCGCAACGCTTCGTTTGAATTGGCTGCGTCCATCTGATAGCTGCGCCGGTCGCCGAAGCTCGGCGCGGATTCCGCCACTTCGCGGAACGGGCCGTAAAACGCCGACGCAAACTTCGCCGCGTAGCTCATGATCGGCGTGTCGAGAAAACCTTCGTTGTCCAGCTCCGCGCGAATGGCGCGCACGCGGCCGTCCATCATGTCGCTCGGTGCGACCATGTCCGCGCCCGCCGCCGCGTGGCTGGCCGCCGTTTGCGCGAGCAGCTTCAGCGTCGGGTCGTTCAGAATTTTCCCGCCGTGGACGATGCCGCAATGACCGTGGCTCATGTATTCGCACAGGCAAACGTCGGTGATGACGAACAGCGACGGCAGTTCCTTTTTCAACAGCCGCACCGTCTGCTGCACGATGCCGTTTTTCGCGAAAGCGCCGCTGGCCTTGGCGTCTTTTTTATCGGGAATGCCGAACAGCAAAACCGCCGGCACGCCGAGCGCGTGCGCCGCCGTGGCCTCGCGCAAAATTTCATCCGGCGAAAGTTGAAACACGCCCGGCATGGCGTCCACGGGCCGGCGAAGTTTTTTGCCAGAGCGTGCAAACAGCGGCAGCACAAGCTGCGAAACATTTAGCGATGTTTCGGCCACGAGGCGGCGCAACGCCGGCGAAGTCCGCAACCGGCGCGGACGGGCAATCGGAAATCCGGGCAAATTCATAAATGCAGTTTAGATTTTGTCAGCCTGCCCGCCAATCACAAATCCGCTTCGGTGAGGCCGGCAATTTTCATCTGGTGTTTCAACAATCCGAGTTTCAGCGTCTGGTTGCCGTGAACTGGAACGAAAATGCGTTCGCGCTGACCTTCCTTGGTGAAAATATGGTGGCTGCCGTTGATGCGCTTGAGCCGCCATCCGCGCTGCTGGACGAGCCGGATAAATTCTTTGCCGGAGATTTGTTTCATCTACCTTGAAGTGCGAACATTGACCCTTCATGTCAACTTATCAACGTTCGCAGAGATAAGTTTTCGCCACCGGAAACATGCTTCACACCGTCAATTCCATCACTTTGTCGGTGGCGTTCGATTCGGTCACTTCATCATCCACGGACAGCCACAGTTCGATGGCCTCGCGCAGGTTGGCCTTTAGTTCGTCGAGCGTTTCCGCCTGGGTGAGACAGCCCGGCAGCGCCGGCACCTCGGCCCAGAAGCCGCCTTCTTCCGCTTTGTGGATGATGGCTTTCAAAGTCATGAGTTGTTTATACCTCATGTCCTGCGAACGCTCAAGGCGTTTCCGCCAACTCTGCTCTGCCGTTTAAGCCGATTGCCCCAGTTGGCAAGCCGGCTGCTAAACGGGGTTTATGCAAAGCGCCGATCTTTCAGTCAAACATAGGCAACCGCGTCTGATCCGTATCAAATACAGCGTGCATTTAACTGGTTTCGGCAGCAGGAGAATGAGATTCTTGGCCTGAAAGCTCTGTCACAAAATGACCAACCAGACCAAATCACAACCACCGGTGTCCCTGCTCAACGGTTATCGCGCGGAAGATTTTTTCGACGAAATGGTCGGGCCGGGCGACCAGATGCGTCCGCATTATGCCCGGTTCCGCGAGCTGTTTCAGGCGCTAACGCTGGACGAGTTTAACAACAAGCGCCAGTCGGTGGACCTGGCGTTTTTGCGGCAGGGCGTCACGTTCAATGTCTATGGCGATTCGGCGGGCATGGAGAAAATTTTTCCGTTCGACCTGCTGCCGCGCATCATCCCGGCCAAGGAATGGGAGTTTCTGGAGCGCGGCCTGGCGCAGCGAATCACGGCGCTGAACCTGTTTCTGCACGATCTCTACCATGAGCAGAAAATTTTGAAGGACGGCATCATCCCGCCGTTTTACGTTTTGTCGGGAAAACATTTCCGGCGCGAGTTCGTGAACTTCAACGTGCCGAAGGACATTTACATTCATATTTGCGGCACGGACCTGATCCGCGACGACAAGGGAAATTATCTAGTGCTGGAGGACAATGGGCGTTGTCCGAGCGGCGTGAGCTACGTGCTCGAAAACCGGCGTGCGATGAAGCGGACGTTTCCGCAGATGTTTGAAAGCGTCGGCGTGCGGCCGGTGGAGGATTATCCGCGCGAGCTGCTGCGGATGCTGCAATACATCGCGCCCGCCGGCGTGTCCGATCCGACGGTGGTGCTGCTCACGCCGGGCGCGGCCAATTCGGCCTACTTCGA
>CAZIFP010000013.1:0-21244 GCA_964538105.1 uncultured Bifidobacteriaceae bacterium | reverse complement strand
TGCTCCTGGAGGCGGAGGAAAAGACGAAGGACGAAATGGCCACGCTGCGCATGGAGTTGATGAAGCTGGGAAAAACAGCGCAACAAGCGCAGACGCAGGCTTGGGAAATGGTGCGGGAAAAATACATCCTGCTCCCGGTCGAGGAGTCCTAGCCAACGGCCACCGTGCGGAACGTAAACACCGCCACCAATCGGAAGACCCGCCGAAAAATCTCAACAACTACCGGATCACGGACACGGCGCTTGGCACCATCCGTTCGCTGGAGGCAACGGTGCAAGGATTTGAAGAACGCGTGGAGAGGTTGGAATTGGACATCACCGACGCCAACAAGCGCGTTAAGGAGCTTGGTGAAAAAGTCGGCGCGAAATTTGAGCGTGAGGACCGCTTTCAGGAACTGACTAGCCGCCAGAGCGAGATTGAGGAGAAACTTGATCTCACCAAGAACCAGGCCTCAAGCCAGGTGGATGACTGAATTTTACCGCTGCTGTATGACTTTGTTCCAGCGAGTGTGAAGCTTTGTTTCACCCAGGCGAAATTTTACAACGGGAGCCAACAGGAACATCAAAAAAACCTGATTATTCATCTGTTAACACCGCGCTGCCAGGGTTGGCACGAATTGTGCACCTTGGAGAAATCGTAGAACCAATTATGCGCAAGATGTATTAAACCGTAATTGCAGCGATTTTGTATGAGTTGCTGGCTGGTCCTCAATCTCAACTCGTTTCGGCCGGAATCCTGAATTGCCTTGGTGGCATTTCAACCGCGCCTTACTCGCTTCAAAAAAACTGATACGAAGGTTTGCCTAGTAACAGCAGGGAACTTTTTTGTCACAACCGTCCGGCAGTAAAAAATATGACCTTTATTCACGAACGCGGAACACGATGGCCAACCGACGTTTTTCGCCGGTTCCTAAAAATCACGGGGCCGATGAAGCTTCTGGCCGGCGCGATATGCTTCATCGCTCTCGTCATGGCTGTTCAGGCCCAGGTCAATGTGACACTGGCGTGGAATCCGAGTTCTGATCCGCTGGTTGCGGGTTTCAACATTTATTATGGCGGTGCCAGCGGCGTCTATACCAACAAGATCAATGCTGGGACCAATGCCAGCTTGACAATTTCCGATCTCGTTGCCGGGGCCACTTATTATTTTGTCGCGACCACTTACAGCGCAGCGGGTGCGGAGAGCGCAATGTCCAGCGAAGTGTCTTACATTGTGCCAGGATCAACTCCCGGTGTGCGGCTTCTTGTCACACCCACACGCCAGTTTGTTTTGACCGTGACCGGATTAATCAGCCATGCCTACAACATTTTGGCGAGCCAGGATTTAACGACCTGGACCGTGATCGGCACCGTGACGACAGACGCCAACGGTTTGACGACATTTACCGACACGAATGCGCCCGGCTTCTCGAGACGCTTCTATCGCATCAATTAGGGATGCGACGGAAATTGGCCATCAGCGAAATGATCCAGAGGCCCGGCGGCAATGTTGTCGCAGCCGTTTTAGAAAACCGAGTAATCATTTGTCATTGCCCGGCTTCTCTGATTTATACTTGGCCATGCTGATGAACGAAAACTCCCGGATTTATGTAGCCGGCCATCGCGGGCTCGTGGGCAGCGCCATCTGGCGCGAGCTGCAACGGCAGGGATTCAAAAACCTCGCCGGTCGCACGCGGTCGGAAGTTAATTTGCTGGACGCCGGTGACGTCCAGAAATTTTTCACGGAAACCAAACCGGAAATTGTCTTCGTCGCGGCGGCCAAGGTCGGCGGCATTCACGCCAACAGCACGGAGCCGGCGAGATTTCTGTTTGAAAACCTGCAAATCCAAAACAACTTGATTCACGCCGCAAAACTGGCGGGCGTCAAAAAACTTTTGTTCCTCGGCAGCTCCTGCATTTATCCCAAGCTCGCACCGCAGCCGCTCAAGGAGGAATATCTGCTCACCGGCCCGCTGGAGCCGACGAACGAATGGTATGCCGTCGCCAAAATCGCCGGCATCAAGCTGTGCCAGGCCTATCGCCGGCAATACGGCTGCGATTTCATCAGCGCCATGCCGACGAACATGTTTGGGCCAAACGACAATTACGATTTGCAAACCTCGCATGTCCTGCCGGCGTTGATCCGAAAATTTCACGACGCCAAAACGAGTTCTGCCGCGACCGTCACCTGCTGGGGCACCGGCACGCCGTTGCGGGAATTTTTATATGCCGACGATCTGGCCGGCGCGTGTGTTTTCCTGATGCAAAATTACAGCGAGGAACAATTCATCAACGTCGGCAGCGGCAGCGAAATCACCATCCGCGACTTGTCGGAACTTGTGAAGCGTGTCGTCGGCTTCACCGGCGAAATCGTGTGGGATCCGACCAAACCGGACGGCACGCCGCGAAAATTGATGGACAGCTCGCGGCTGTTCGCGCTGGGCTGGAAGCCGCAGGTGGATTTGGAAACCGGCATCCGATTGGCTTACGACGATTTTCTCGCCAAACAGTCGCGCGGAAAATAATCAGCCGGCGACACGGCCTTTGCCGGCCAGATGGTCCTGCACTAGCTTCATGTCGGAATCCACCATCAGTTTGGCGAGCGCATTGAAAGTGGTCTTCGGCTCCCATCCCAACTTTTGTTTGGCCTTGGAATAATCGCCGATCAGCAATTCCACTTCAGCAGGGCGGAAATAATTCGGATCAATCTCCACATGCTTCTGCCAGTCAAGTCCGGCGTGGGCGAAGGCGACCTCCAGAAATTCCCGGACGCTGTGCGTCTCGTTCGTGGCAATCACATAATCATCCGGCTGGTCCTGCTGCAACATCCGCCACATTGCCTCGACGTATTCCTTCGCGTAACCCCAGTCGCGCTTCGCGTCGAGGTTGCCGAGATAAAGTTTGTCCTGCAACCCGGCCTTGATGTGCGCGACGGCGCGGGTGATCTTGCGCGTGACAAAGGTTTCGCCCCGGCGCGGCGATTCGTGATTGAACAAAATGCCGCTGCACGCGAACAGGCCATACGACTCGCGGTAATTCACCGTGATCCAGTGCGCGTAAACCTTGGCGCAACCATACGGGCTGCGCGGATAAAACGGCGTCGTTTCACGCTGCGGGATTTCCTGCACTTTGCCGAACATTTCGCTCGACGAGGCCTGGTAATATTTCGTCCTGATACCGGTTTCACGGATGGCTTCCAGCAGGCGCACCGCGCCGGTGGCGGTAATGTCTGTGGTGTATTCCGGGCTGTCGAAGCTCACGCGGACGTGGCTCTGCGCGGCGAGATTATAAATTTCATCCGGCGCAATTTTGCCGATCAACCGCGACAGCGCGCTCGCATCGCTCAGATCGCCGTAGTGCAGTTTCAACGAGGATTTCGGAACATGCGGGTCGGCGTAAATGTGTTCAAGCCGCGACGTGTTGAACGTGCTGGCGCGGCGGATGATGCCGTGAACCTCGTAACCTTTGGACAAAAGCAGTTCCGTCAAATAGGAACCGTCCTGCCCGGTGATGCCGGTGATGAGCGCACGTTTGGACATAGATTAAACTTAAATAATTGGTGAGCTAGCAGAACAACGCAAGTGAAACTTCAGGCAGTCTGGCGAAATAAATCAGCGCGCTGGCGGTTTGCCGGTCATCAACGCCAGATGGCGCGGTGCCAGCAGACACACGAGCGTCGCGCAACGGGCATAGCGCAGCGACTCCGTTTCCAGTTTGCACAGGCTGCCCTTCCGCAGATCCAGTTCCATGGCCGTGTTGCCCGCCGTCAGCAGCGCGATGAGCTTGCTCAAATAAGGTTCGTGGCCCACGAGCAGAATATTTTTCGGGCGCGGCCGAAAATCGTTCAACTGCTGGATTAGCGATTTGGGATTTCCATCCGGCGTCAGTTCGTTGGTGAATTTCAACCGCTTCCGCCGCTTGCGTGCCTTGGCGACGATCTCCGCCGTCTGCCGCGCGCGCACATACGGGCTGCTAAAAATGACATCGAAGTTGATTTTCAACGCGCCCATCGCCTCGGCGATCTGCCGCAGCCGGCGCCTGCCCTTCGGCGTGAGCGGGCGTTCCGCGTCGTTGGCGAAATCCGGCACGCTCGGATCCACCGCGATGCCGTGACGCAACAAATAAAGGTTCATGCTTTTTGCAATCGGGTTTTGCGCGGGTGTTCGGCGGTTTCAGGCCGTGGCAACAGTTTGACGCGCGGATATTTCGCGCCGGTTTTTCCCCGCAAGCGCGGCTCTTCCGCCATTGCCAGCCCCATGAATTCCGTCTGGCTGCGGTGCTTCTTCTCGCCGTTGTGCAGTTCCGCGCGACGATAGGTGCCGTCGGCGCGTAAAAACCGCGCCTTCACATTGTCGGTCAGCGTCACGCCCAGAATTTCGCGGATGATGCGCTCGCGCAGATTGCCGTCCTCGACGGGAAAAACGACCTCGATGCGGCGGAACAGATTGCGCGGCATCCAGTCCGCGCTGCCGGCGAACACTTCCGGCTGACAGGCGTTCTCAAAAAAATAAATCCGGCTGTGCTCGAGGAACCGGTCCACGATGCTGCGCACGGTGATGCTCTCGCTCACGCCCTTGACGCCGGGTCGCAGGCAGCAGATGCCGCGCACGATCAGTTCGATGGTCACGCCCGCCTGCGACGCGCGGTAAAGCGCCTCGATCAGCGTCGGCTCCACCAGCGAATTCATCCGCGCAACAATTTTTGCGGGCAATCCTTTTTGTGCATGACCGATTTCCCGCTCGATCAACTGGAGCAGCCGCGTGTGCAGATCGAACGGCGCGGCGATCAGTTTTTTCATGCCCTGAAACTGGCAGACGCCGGTGAGCAGGTTGAACAGGTTTGTCGCGTCCTCGCCAAATTCCGGCTTGCATGTCAGCAGGCCGATGTCGGTGTAGAAGCGTGCGGTGGTTGGATTGTAATTGCCGGTGCCCAGATGGACGTAGCGGCGGATCTGCCCGGCTTCCGAACGCACCACCAGCGCGACCTTCGCATGAATTTTCAGCCCGACCAGGCCATAGACCACATGCACGCCGTTTTCCTCAAGCTGCCGCGTCCACTGGATGTTGTTGGCCTCGTCGAAGCGCGCGCGCAATTCCACCACCGCCGTCACCTGCTTGCCGTTGTTCACCGCGTTCATCAGCGCGCCGATGATGCGCGGATCGCCGCCGGTGCGGTAGAGCGTGACCTTGATGGTGAACACGTCCTTGTCCTGCGCCGCGCGTTCCAGAAACTCCACCACGCTGTTGAAATTCTCATACGGATGGTGCAGTAGCACGTCGCGCTCACGGATGGCGGCAAACACGTCTTCGCGTCCACGCAAGGCCCGTGCCACCGGCGCGACGAATGGCGGGTCGCGCAATTCCGGCGAATGGTCACCCTGGTAGAGCATCATCAGCCGCGTCGGGTTCAGCGGACCGTTCACCAGATACAAATCGTCCTCGGTCAGCCGGAACGTTTTCAGCAGCGCCTCGCGGATTTTTTCCGGGCAGCAATGGTCAATCTCCAGCCGCACCGCGTCGCCTTTGCGCCGGTTGTGCAGTTCGGTCTCGACCGCTTTAAGCAGGCTGCTGGAATCCTCCTCGTCAATATAAAGCTCGCTGTTGCGCGTGACACGGAACGGCCAGCAGCCGAGAATCGTCGTGCCCGGAAAAAGATCGGCGATGAACCGTCCGATGAGATGGCTTAAAAAAACGTAGTCGCGGCGGCCATCATCGCGCGGCAACTGGATGAGGCGCGGCAGGATGGACGGACATTGCACCACCGCCAGATGTTTCAGCGGCGGGCCGTTGCCGTCGCGCGGCGCCATTTCGAGCCGCACCATCAGGTTCAGCGATTTGTTCAGCAGTTGCGGGAACGGATGCGCCGGGTCAATCGCCAGCGGCGTCAACACCGGGCGGATTTTGGTAAGATAATATTCTTCCAGCCAGCCAAGGTCGCCGGCGTTCAGGTCATCCATCTCAAGAATGCGGATGTTGTGTTTCGTCAGCGCGGGCTTCAAATCCTCCCGCCAGCAGTCATATTGGTCGGCCACCATGCGCCGCACTTGGCTGACGATTTCCTGAAACGTCTCCCGCGCCGTCAGGCCGTCCACGCTGCGCCCGCCCTGCCCGCTTTCCATTTCCTGTTTCAGGCCGGCCACGCGCACCTCGAAAAATTCATCGAGGTTGGAGCTGACGATGGTGAAAAACTTGAGCCGTTCCAGCAGCGGATTGGCCGGATCGAGCGCCTCGTCAAGCACGCGCTGGTTGAATTCCAGCCAGCTTGACTCGCGATTGATGAAATGTTCCGGCTTAAAACCGCTCATAAAAATAATTTCAAATGGGTCGGATGTTATGGTCGCGTCTTCCTGCGGGAAAGTTACAATCCGGTGACAACCCTTGTCGAGCGCGCAAAAGACTTGGGTAAAAGTTCAGACAGCTTTGCACGGCAACCGCGGTTTCAACGCCAACACTTCAGCGTGCAGTTGCTGCGCCAGTTCTTTCCGATCCGGGCTGCGGTTTTGAACAGGGGCGAACCGGACGGAGGCGCGGACGCTGCGCTTGCTCAACAGATTCAACAGGTGCGGTAAAAACACCGCGTCGCCCCAATAGCAAACCTCCGCACCCGCATCGCCGTCGGCGAGCGTGTATTGTATGCAACCCAGCGTTAGCAGATGCTTCGGCTGCGTCGCCGGTTCGAGCAGCGACGATTTGAACGGCAGGATGGTCTCACCGTCCGAGCTGGTGCCTTCGGGAAAAACAACCACCAGCACCCCGTCATCGAGCGCCTTTTGGATTTCATCGTTCACTTCGCCGACGTGAGTGCGCCGTTCGCGGTTAATAAAAACGGTTCCACCGAGTCGCGCCAGCATTCCCATGACCGGCCAGGATTTGACTTCGCGCTTGGCCACGAACACGGATGGCGTGAGCGACGACAGCAGCAGAATATCCAGATAGCTCACGTGATTGCTGATGAGCAGGCCTTGCGATGGAATTGTCCCGGCAGACTGAATCTCCAACCTGAAAATGCGGATGGACCGGCGGCAAATGCGTTGCAGCCACCGGGCGCGCGCACACCGTCGGGAGGCTTTCGGGCAGAACACGCAGCGAAATATAAAATCAAACAATGAGAGCAGCACCTCACCGCCAAACCAAATGAGCCTTCCAATGACGCGGAACGGGCGCTGGCGCAATCCTTGCATGGCGCGAGTTTCAAACGCGGCCGGCGTTGCGGTCAACTCATAAATCGCTGGCGCACGGACCGCGGCAGCGTTGCCAGGTCAAGCTGCGTGAGAAAATCAATCGTCTTGAAGCTGCGATCCAGCGCCGGCGGCCCGCAGATTTTTGCACCGACGCTCAAATAGGCGCGCAGGAGTTTCGGGATTTTGACCGGTTCCTCCGCCAGATGGTTGAGCGGACATTCGTATTCCGGCAAAGGCTGCGTGCGCCAGGATGGTGGCGCGAGATTTTTCCGGCACAACTCCGCGTAGGCCGAAGCCCCGGCTGCCGGATCTTGCGAGGTGATGGAGCTGCAGCCAATCAAATAGCGCGCGCCTTGCTGTTGCGCATAATCGGCGATGCCCTTCCACAACATGCCCAGCACGGCCAGATTGCGGTGCTGGAGATGGACGCAGGCGCGTCCAAGCTCGATGATTTCCGCGCGGAACGGCTCGTAAGGTTGAAAATCAAATTCCTGCGCGCTGTAATAGCCGAGTTTCGCGGCGGCACTCACGCCGGTCTGCAAACGGTAGGTTCCGACAATCTGCCGCGATGACAGATGTTCGACGATGAGATGGTCGCACACGGCGTCAAACGGATCCTCGTCCAGTCCGCTGGCGTAGGATTGCTCCAGGCCTTCATTGAGTTCGAGGTTGAAGACCTCAAAGCGCAACGCCTGCGCGGCGCGGACTTCCGACGGGCTGCACGCCAGCCGCGTAACGTAATGTGCATGTGCGTTAATAATCAACCGAACCGATTCAAGCATGGTGTTCACGACTCTAATCTCCCAAATCCATGTGTCAATTCCGTGTCAGCGGGGCAACATCTTTTCGCCATCAACGCCGCGAAGGTTGGGCGCGGCGATGCGCAGACGGTTTTGGTTTTTTGGACGGCTTCGGTTTTGAATTATTACGCAACCGGGCGATTTCGGCCCGTGCCTTCGCGAGGTCAGCCTGGTTTTTTTTGTAGTCAGCACGGACTTTGCCGAGTTCCTGCGCATGCCGGCGAAGTTCCAACTGAGTCATGACGTGCCGCGCCAGCACGCGCAACGCCTGCTGTTGATCCGCCGTCAGGTCGCGCGGCACCTTGTCTATGACGCACAGCGTGCCGAGCGCATGACCGTCGGGCGTGACCAGCGGCGCACCGGCGTAGAAGCGGATTTTCGGGCTGGAGGTGACCAACGGATTGTTTTTGAACCGCTCGTCCAGCGTGGCGTCGGGAATGATGAGCAGTTCATTCTGCAGAATCGCGTGCGCACAAAAGGAAACGTCGCGGCCGGTTTCGTTGACATTGATGCCAACCTTGGACTTGAACCACTGGCGGTTTTCATCCACCAGCGTGATCAACGCGATCGGCGCACCGCAGATGAGCGCCGCCAGATCGGCCAGTTCGTCGAAGACCTCTTCAGGAACCGTGTCGAGAATGTCGTATTGCCAGAGGACCTTGATCCGTTTGGCTTCGTTTTTGGGAACGGGCGTGTTCATGTCGGCGTTTCGTTCATTCGATTTTTCGGCAGAATGCTCCGAACCTCGCCTCCTGTCAATGCGCGCCGACGGCTGACACCGTCACAACCCGGAACTAATCCGTCGTGCGGTTATACCGCTTCACGATTTTGCGCGGTAATTGTCGAGGCAGAATCCGGTTCAAAAAAACGAACGCCTTGTTTTGCATTCCGGGAATCGCCGTGACCTTTCCGTTTCGAAACGCGCGATGGCCATAAACCGCGACGGCCTCCGCCGACATCTTGGCCGTTTTGATTTGCCGGACTTTTTTCCCGCGCGCGACGCTGCCGAAATTGCTTTCCGTCGGGCCGGGACACAAAACCGACACGGTCAGGCCCGTGCCGGCGAGTTCCTCCGCCAGCGCTTCGGTGAACGACAGCACGAACGCCTTGGTCGCGTAATATACCGCCATGCCGGGGCCTGGCACGAATCCGGCGACCGAACCGACGTTCAAAATCCCGCCACGCTTGCGCTGTATCATGCCAGGCAGAATCAGCCCGGTCAGTTCCGTCAGCGCGGTGATGTTGACCTGGAGCATTTCCAGTTGTCGCGGCAATGATAATTCAGCAAATGAACCATTCGCGCCGAAGCCGGCATTATTGACCAGCACATCCACGGAAATTTTTTGCGCGGACAATTCGGCGAAAATGCGTTTCGGAGTTTCAGGCAGAGAAAGGTCGGCGGTAAGAACCATCACTTCCAACTTCCAATCGCGGCGCAACTCAGCGGCCAACGATTCGAGCGCAGCCGTATTTCTTGCCACCAGAATAATTCTGGCATTGTCATTGGCAAATTGCTCGCACGCAAAGCACTGGGCCAGTTCCAGTCCGATTCCCGACGAGGCGCCGGTGATCAAAATCGTTTCGGCTGGCATCCTCATCGGCAAATTTTACTGGTTGCCCCAGCCGAAGCGTTCCGTGATCGGCCAATAGACGAAGAAGGATTTGCCGATGATGTTTTGAGCCGGAAATGTTCCCCAGGTGCGCGAGTCGGAACTGTTGCAGGTGTTGTCGCCCATCACCATGTAGGAATCATCGCCGTTGGTGAATACCGTCTGTGCGTCGGGAAACAGCGGCGCTAGATTCGGATACAAATTAAATTCCTGCGCGACCGTGCCGTTGACGTGGCCGGAGTATTGGCTTTCGCGCGGCGGCGTTTTCGGATCGAAACCATAGACATTCTCAAAATGCGGCGTCGAGGCGTCGAGGCGCTGGCCGTTGATAACGAGATGCCGGTCGTCGCCGATGGAAACGCGTTCGCCGGGCTTCACCACCATGCGCTTGATGTAAAACTGGTCCTGCGGCATCTGGTTGACGCCGAACGCATCGGGATTGTTGATGCCCTTGGTTTCAAACACGATGATTTCGCCGCGCTCCGGCTTGCGGAAATTGTAAGTCAGCCGGTTCACGAACAGATGGTCGCCCGCCTTCACTTGGATGTTCACCACGTCGTCACCCCGGTGATAAAAATGGCCGCGTTCCCACCGGGCGCGGATCGGCAAATCCTGCTCGCCATAATCCGGCGGAAACCACATGACATGCTCGACGCCGCCAATCCAAAACGATTGTTTGAGATTGAAGATCAAAAACCGGCGCATCGGGCTGACAGCGGTGATTTCTCCGTCCGCCTGTGCCGTGACGTGGACATACGAAATGCCTTCAAACCATTCCTTCACCCGGGCCCAGCCGGTGGGAATCTTGAAATCCGGCTTGTCGCGCAGATTTTCCGACATGACGCCGAAGAGCGTCGGCTGCATCGAGCCGGTGGGAATCTTGAACGGCTGCAAAAAGAAAGTGCGGATGGCCATCGCCACCGCGAGCGCGACGAGCAGCACCTCCACGTTCTCGCGGATGCCGGCGTTGGGATACGGCTTGAGCCATTTGTTGGCGGCCTCCTCCACCTTGGCCATTTCCTTTTTCAACGCCTCGCCCTTTGTGCCGGTGTTCAGCGCCGCCGTCAAATCCGCCAGCGCGCGCTGGACGTTCTCGATGGCTGGCGGCGCGAGGAGATCGCGCTGCGCGGCCAGGATGCGGCGGACATGCTTGCGCATTGCGGCGGCGTTGCGGACTTCCTGTGACAGGAACCAGCGTAAAATCATAATAAGTTGTTAAATGGCTTCGACACGAATCCCACGAATTCGCACAAAATTATTCCGCGAGAAAATACCCGTGACGCCGCCGAATGAAAGACAATTTGCCCGAACCGGTTCACCACGCCATCGTGTTTGCAGCCAGTCGTGGTTAATGTTTCTAAATTTATATTGACTCATTCTGATTTTTCTTATTAAGTTAAATTCACCGGTCGGGATTGAAAACTGAAACCATCCAACTGAAACCAAAGTGAAAACCACGAAACTGCTGCCGGTCTCGACTCTTGCCATCCTGCTCGCTCTCCGCGCCGGGGCGACGACATTTTATGTGGATGTGAACAGCACCAACCCCGTGCCGCCTTACGCCGGTTGGAGCACTGCCGCAACGAACATTCAAAGCGCGATTGATGCTTCAACGAATGGCGATTTTGTTCTGGTCACAAATGGACTTTACGCCACTGGCGGCAAATCCATGGACAACACCATTACCAACCGTGTTTCAATAAACAAGGCCATCACGGTGCAAAGCGTGAACGGACCAGGCGTCACCATCATTCAAGGCGCGTATGATCCAACTGCCACCAACGGTCCCGGTGCCGTGCGTTGTGTGTGGATGACCAATAATGCCGTTTTGAACGGCTTCACCCTGCGTAGCGGCGCAACCGCAGCCTTCCCGATGTCGGTTCAAGCGCGAAACGGGGGCGGAGTATTGGGAACCACCAACAAATTTAACGTATCGCCGAGCGCCATGGTCACAAACTGTGTCATCACTCTCAATACGGCGAGTTACAGCGGAGGTGGCGCTTATCAGGTTCAATTGAACAACTGCACTATCATCAGCAACATCGCAATAGGAGGATCCCCCAGTCAAGGTGGCGGAGCATCCGCAAGCACTCTTAGAAATTGCTCGGTAACGGGCAACTATGCCGGTGCCTCCGGCGGCGGAACTGACCACTGTCTCCAGTATAACTGTGCGGTTACAGGAAACTCCGCTGCTCTGGTCGCTGGTGGTGCCTATTATGGCACGCTCATTAACTGCACCGTGTCTAAAAACTGGCTCACAAATATCAGCAGTGATTCTGGCGCGGGTGCCACTTATGCAGTTTTGACCAACTGCATTGTATATTCAAATAATGGAGTGGATTCTTACGGGGTTAATAGTAATTATGTCAGTTGCACTTTCGCTTTCAGTTGTTCGTTCCCTTTGCCGTCCGGCACGGGAAACATCGGCACCGATCCTCAACTGCTGCCGGATGGGTTGCATCTGGCGGCAACATCGCCTTGCATTGGAGCGGGACTTTCCAGCGCGGTTTCAGGCACGGATATTTATGGCCAATCGTGGAACAATCCGCCGTCCATCGGCTGCGATGAGTGGCAACCGGCACCGGTTGTCGGCGCGCCGCTGGCTTACCAAATCAACACTCCCGCATACGGCTTGACCTTCAGTGTGATTGCCGGCGGGCAGTTACCCTTCACCTTTTTCTGGAGCAAGGATGGCACATCCATCCAGGATGACGGACATCACAGCAACTCCGGGACGGCGAATCTGGTCGTGAACAATTTAGGACCCGATGATGCCGGACTATATCAGGTCGTGGTTAGCAACGCTTTTGGCGTCGTGACCAGCCAGGTGTCGCAGGTGGTGATCCACGCGGTGGATGCCGTCGGCGCAAATCCCGTTGCCCCGTATTCCACGTGGGCGATGGCCGCGACCAACATTCAAGACGCGATCAACATCGCATCGGCGGGAGACATCGTGCTGGTGACCAACGGGGTTTATGCAACCGGCGGAATCTCCATGGATGGCATGATTACCAACCGGATTTCGATCATCAAAGCCATCACGGTGCAAAGCGTGAACGGCCCGTGGGTGACGTCGATTCAAGGTGCATGGGACTCCGCATTCACAAACGGGCCCGGTGCCGTGCGGTGTGCCTGGTTGACGAATGGCGCCGTGTTGAATGGTTTCACTTTGCAAAACGGCGCCACGCGCTCCACCGGCAGTGCTGCATCGGAAAGTGGTGGCGGTGCCTGGTGTTATTCCACCAACGCCATCGTGTCCAATTGCATACTCTCCAACAACAGTGCCATTTATGGCGGCGGCATCAAATCCGGGACGTTGAACAATTCCCTGGTGCTTTTTAATCAAGCGACATATGGCGGAGGCACCTATAATACCGCTCTGAACAATTGCACGGTGTTGTATAATTATACCACTACAACTGCCTACTCCGGCGGTGGAACCTATGGCGGGTTTGTCAACAACAGCATCGTTGTTTTTAACAACAACAACAATTTTTTCGAGGACGACTACAATACTCCGGCAGGATTTTACAACTCCTGCGCATTAGCTGGAAGCGGTCTCACAATCGGAAATGGCAATATCTCCGTCAATCCGCAGTTTGTGGATTTGTATCACATTGCCTCGGCTTCGCCTTGTGTGGGCACCGGCAGCACGCTTTACAGCACCGGAACGGATTTTGACGGTGAAGCTTGGTTGAATCCGCCCTCGATGGGCTGTGCTGAAATGATTGTCTCAAATCTCGTAGGCCCATTGACGGTGAGTGCCCACGCCTACCAAACAAACTTTCTGGTGAATAGCGATGCATTTTTTTGGGGAGCTCTGACCGGGCGCGCATCTGGAACTATCTGGAAATTTGGGGATGGGCAGACGGCCAGCAATACTGGTGAAAATAACATTTCCCATCGTTGGACCAATTCTGGCAATTATTCCATCACCTTTACGGCTTACAACAATGACAATCCCGCCGGTGTTTCGACGAACATCGCAGTTTACGTGCAACCGCTGGACGTGCCACAGTTGCAATCAGCCGCGTGGGCGGCCAATGGGTTTCAATTTCAATTCGCGGGACAGTTTAACGCAAATTACACAGTTCAATATTCGACAAACCTTACGCCGCCCGTGGCGTGGCAAACCTTGCAGAGCATTTATTACGGCCCCGGTGGCGTGTATCAAATCACCGATTCCACTGCGACCAATGATGCAATACGATTTTATCGCGTCATCGCGCAGTAGCAGCGGACGTGAGTCCGCTAACTTGAATTTGATTTTGTTCGGCAGAAACAGGAAGCCGAGGCCGGCGACTATCAGCATCAACCCGACTATTCTTGGTCATGGAGCTGATTTCAATTTACGAACTCCAAGTGCCGAATGCCGAATTAGGGACAGACAGCTAATTTGAAATTCGCAATTCGCAATTTCATCACGATTTCAGCACCGCAATGAACGCCTCCTGCGGGATGTCCACGTTGCCGATGGATTTCATGCGCTTCTTGCCTTCCTTCTGCTTCTCCAGCAGCTTGCGCTTGCGCGACACGTCGCCGCCGTAGCATTTCGCCGTCACGTCCTTGCGGAACGCGCTGATGACTTCCGACGCGACAATTTTGCCGCCGATGGCCGCCTGGATTTTTACTTGGAATTGCTGACGCGGAATAACTTCTTTCAACTTCTCGGCCAGCGTGCGGCCACGACCTTCCGCTTTCGTGCGATGCACGATGCAGGAGAAGGCGTCCATCGGTTCGGTGTTCACGAGCATGTCGAGCTTCACCATGTCGGATTCCATCTCGCCGTCGAACTCATAATCCATCGAGCCGAAACCGCGCGTCATGCTTTTGATGCGGTCATGAAAATCAATCAGGATTTCGTTCAGCGGCAGCCGGCTCGTCAGCATCACGCGCCGGGCGTCGAGCGTTTCCGTGTGGTCGAGCGCGCCGCGCTTTTCCGAAATCAACGCCATCATGTCGCCGATGCTTTCGTTCGGGCAGATCACGAACGCCTTCACCATCGGTTCCTCGATCTTGGCGATGTGGCTGGGGTCGGGCATGAACACCGGATTATCAATCGTCTTCACCGTGCCATCGTTCATCGTCACGCGGTAGATGACGCTCGGATACGTCGCGATGATGTCCATGTTGTATTCGCGGCGCAGCCGTTCCTGCACGATTTCCAGATGCAACAAGCCGAGGAAGCCGCAGCGGAAACCGAAGCCTAGCGCGACCGAAGTTTCCGACGAATAGACGAACGCCGAGTCGTTCAACTGGAGCTTGCCCATGCTCGCCTTGAGATGTTCGTAATCCGCCGTGTTGATCGGATAAATGCCGCTGAACACCATCGGATGAATTTCCTTGAAGCCCGGCAGCACCTCGGACGGATTGCGCGAATCCGTAATTGTGTCGCCCATCTTCACTTCCTTGGGCGACTTGATGTTCGCGGTAAAATAACCTGTCTCGCCGACTTGCAATTTATCGCGCGTGTAAGGTTTCGGATTGAAGCTGCCGACTTCCTTCACCTCGACGGTTTTGCCGGAGTGGAGCAGTTTCACCATCTGGCCGGCTTTCAATTCGCCGTTGAAAACGCGGACGTGCGTGACCACGCCCTTGTAGGTGTCGAAATAAGAATCAAACCCCAGCGCCTGCAAACTCGGCGCGCCCGTCGGCTTCGGCGCCGGAATGCGCGCGACGACAGCTTCAAGAATGTCCTCGATGCCGATGCCCATCTTCGCGCTCGCCAGCACGGCGGTGTCGGCGGGAATCGCCAGAATGTCCTCAAGCTGCACCTTCGCCTGCTCCACGTTCGCGTGCGGCAAATCAATTTTGTTGATCACCGGGATGATCAGGAGATTTTGTTTCATCGCCAGATGCACGTTGGCGACGGTCTGCGCCTCGACGCCCTGCGCGGCGTCAATGATCAGCAACGCGCCTTCGCACGCGCTCAGGCTGCGGGAAACTTCGTAGGAAAAATCCACATGTCCGGGCGTGTCAATCAGGTTAAGCTCGTAGGTCTCGCCGTTCTTGGCCTTGTAAAGCATCGTGACCGGATGCGCCTTGATGGTGATGCCACGTTCGCGCTCCAGATCCATCGCATCGAGCAACTGGTCGGACATGTCGCGCGTGGCGATGGTGCCGGTCATGTGCAGCAGCCGGTCGGAAAGCGTCGTCTTCCCGTGGTCAATGTGGGCGATGATGCTGAAATTGCGTATGTGTGCGGCGTCCATTCGTTAAATCGTTCAATTGTTGGATCGTCAAATCAGGAACCAATCAACGGTTTAACCGTTCAACGATTCAACGAATCCGAGCGCGACAGGATAACGGCAATCCGTTTGAAGAAAAGGAAATTTGACAGCTAGGCCAGCCCTTCCGCCATCGTGCGCATCTGGACTTCGATGATGCGCGACTTGGGCGATTGCGTGCAGGCCATCAGCACCACGCCCGCGACATCCTCCGCGTCTAGCATCTGGGATTGTTTCACCGATTCCTCGGTGCGGCCCTTACCCAGCGCGAACTCCGTCTTGACGCCGCCGGGGCAAATCGCGCCGACCTTGATGCCGCTCTCGCGCAGTTCGCGGTCGAGCGCCTGCGCGAAACCGACCTGCGCAAACTTGGTCATGCAATACACCGCCTCGCCGCCAAAACCATAGACGCCGGCCATCGAGGAAATCATCAGGATGGTGCCCGACTTCTGCGTCACCATCACGGGCACGACCTGGCGCGTGAACAGGAACGTCGAGCGGACGTTGGTGTTCATCATCTCGTCGTATTCCGCCGCGCTGGTGTCCACCAGCTTCTTGTAATTGCCCATGCCGGTGTTGTTGATGAGAATGTCAATGCGCCCGAACGCATCCAACGCGGCTTTGACCGACTGAATGGCGGTCGTTTCTTCGCGGGCGTCGCCGGTGACGAACACGACGCGGTCGCCGGCGACGTCGAGTTCGCGTTTCATTTGTTCGAGCCGTTCCTGTCGGCGGGCGGTGAGGATGAGCCTTGCGCCTTCGCCGGCGAGCGTCCGCGCGCAGGCCTGTCCGATGCCGGCGGTTGCGCCGGTGATGAGGGCCACTTTGCCTTGAAGTTTGTTGGTCATGGTTTGATGAGGTTGTGTCTTCAGTTCTAACCGAAGCAGCGGCGGTTGTCATCGGCATTTTTTCCGGCGGCAACTATCGCGGCGATATCCTGCAATAAAAACCCTCCAACACGGAGATTGACGCCGCCGGTGGCAATTGCCATTTTTCCACACATGAAATTTCCCGCTCTAAAAATCCTGGCCTTGATGGCGGCATTACTCGCCGCGCAAAGTCATCTGGCAGCCCAAACCAACATGCCCGCAGCCGTCGCCACGAATGCCGCGCCGGAGGTTCACCCGAACACCGCCATCATTCCCGTGCCGCGCACCGACCATTATGCCACCAACCGCCAGGCGCTGGTGCTGAAGCGCGCCAAGGATGCGCCCGGCGATTATGACATTGAATTTATCGGCGATTCCATCATGCAGGGCTGGGAAGGCGCCGGCAAAAACGTCTGGCAGGAATTTTACGGCAAGCGCAAGGTGATCAACTTCGGCGTCAGCGGCGACCGCACGCAGCATGTCCTCTGGCGTTTTGAAAACGGCCAGCTCGACGGCATCAAGGCAAAGGTCGCCGTCGTCATGATCGGCACGAACAATTCCAACAACCAGGACAACACCGAGGCGGAAATCCTCGAAGGTGTCACCGCCATCGTGCAACAGATCCGCGAACGCCAGCCGGAAACCAAAATTCTGCTGCTCGCCATTTTCCCGCGCGGCAAGACCTTCAGCCCGCAGCGCGGCAAAATTCTCGAGGTCAACGAAGCGCTCGCCCGGCTCGACGACGGCAAAAATATTATCTACCTCGATATCGGCGCGCTGTTGATTGAAAACGACGGCTCCATCTCCAAGTCCATCATGCCCGACGCGCTGCATCCCAACGCCGCCGGTTACAAGATTTGGGCGGACGCCATGGAGCCGAAGTTGAAGCAATTGCTCGGCGAATAATCCACGGCACTGGTAAAATCAGGCATCGCTGCCGGGACCGGGCGTTTTGCCGACGGGAATCGCGCAGGCGTCCGAATCACATTTGCGGCCAAACCACTTCCCGATCGTGATGCGATTGCGGGCAAACCATTCGTAGCCGAGATTGGACAGCCAGCGAAATCCCGGCCAGCCGGTTGGCGCGAGCAGCCAGCCGAGTCCGACGGCGCGGTAGGCTTCGCGAAAAACCGCGACCTTGCTGACGATGCGTCCGTCTGGGAAAACCCCGTGAATTACGCCCATCAATTCTTCACGGGTGGAGTGATAAACGGCTGGATCAAACCCCGGCGCAGTGATGTCTTCGAAGACGAGCCGGCCGTGGTGATTGCGACGTTGTAGAAATTGCACCTCACGGCGGCAGAGCGGACATTCACCGTCATACAAAACTTTGAAACTCCACGAATCCATCCTGGAAGGTAATGCCGGTAACGTCCGATTGCACAATTAAAAATGCCTGACGGCTTTCACCAACCGGCACGAAAGGCATAGGCTAGTATTTCGCCGGATCCACCTTGATGGTTTTAAGGAGCACGGCCTTGTTGGTCTTCAGATATTTTTCCACGGCCGTGAGGCTGCCCACGGAGTTGGAGACGCGGACAGCCTTGGGCGGCGCGAGCTTGTAATGCACCAGCAGCTTGCCGACGAGGAGAACCTGGAGATTTTGTTCGCCCACGCGCCAGATCTGGCCGGCGGCCACCGGTGGCAGAGAGGCGCGGCGCACGGGCGTGGGTTTCTTCGACACGGCCTTGGCCTTGATCTTGGTCTTGGTCGCCCGCTTAATCTTGGTCTTCGTCATTAGTAATGATTGACAGAAGCTGGCTTATTAAACCAGTCAAATCGCAACCAGTTTTTGCTCACAAGCCGGGACGGCCGGTCGCCGGAAAAAATCAGCCCTTGATCACCGTCGCGCCCGCCGCCGGGCGCGAGACAAAAATCGTCGCATCGATCTTGGTTTTCTTTTTGTAGTCGGCGGCGATTTTTTGCGAGATGGCCTCGACCAGTTCGGTTTTCACCAGCGCGACGGCACAGCCGCCGAAACCGCCGCCGGTCATGCGGCAGCCGTAAATGCCGCCCTTGTAGCCGATACCCTCGGCGATTTCCACGACCACGTCGAGTTCCTTGCAGCTCACTTCATAGTCGTCGCGCAGCGAGTAGTGGCTGGCATACATGAGCTGGCCGACCGTCGGCCAGTTGGAGGCGCGCACGCCTTCCGCCGCGTGCACCGTGCGCTCGATTTCGCTGATGGCATGGCGGGCGCGGCGGAAAACGACTTCATCCATCTTGTCCTTGGCGCGTTCCAAAGTTTCCGCCGTCGCGTCGCGCAGGGCCGGCACGCCGAGAATCTTCGCGGCCTGTTCGCACTGTTTGCGCCGCTCGGCATAACCGCCGCCGACCAATTCGTGCTTGACGTTGGTGTTGATGATCATCAACGACACAGCGGCATCGCTCATCGGCACCAGCTCGGTTTTGTGCGACCGACAGTCCAGCAGCAGCAGATGGTTCGCCCGTCCCATAACGGAAACAAATTGATCCATGATGCCGCAGGGGACGCCGGCAAAATCATTTTCCGCCTTCTGGCAGAGCAAGGCTTTTGTCACCAGATCAATTTTCCTGCCGGCCACAGTTTCAATCAGGGTGGCGGTGGCCACTTCCAATGCCGCGCTGCTGCTCAATCCGCCGCCCAGCGGCACGGTGGAATGCAGCAAAACATCCAAGCCGCCGGGATTGATGCCCAGTTCCAAAAAGCCCGCTATGACGCCGCGCGGATAATTTCCCCACTTCGGCAGACCCGGCTGCACCGGGACGGACAAATCCACCAGCAGCGGTTCGGCACCTGAAGCGTCGCAGATCTGCATCACCGGTTTCCCGTCGGCGGCACGGTCGGCGGCCATCACGGCATAATGTTCGATGGCCATCGGCAGCACAAAGCCGTCGTTGTAATCAATGTGCTCGCCGATGACGTTGACGCGGCCCGGCGCGGCGACAATCCAGCGCGGCGGACGGCCGTAGGTTTTGACAAATTGTTGCGCGGTTTCAGCGGCGAGTTTTTGCAGGCTGGTCATGGAAATAAAAATGGCCGGGCAACAAGCGTTCCCGGCATCTGAAGATGCGTGTTCAGGCGGACGGCGGATTTTTGCCGCCGCGCACCGCGCCCGCGAGCATCAACACGCCGAAGACCAGCAGCACGATGCCCCAGATGAGATTGATGTTGATACCCAGCGAAACGGAGTCGGCGGATTTGGTGACGCCGTAAATTGCGAGCAGAGCGCCGATGAGCGTGAACATGAGGCCAATCGGCCAGCGAATATCGAGTCCCATAAATTTAGTTTGGTTGATGGTTCGGATTTACCAGAAAATGACGTTTAGAATGGCGCAGACAATCAGCAGGATCACGCCCACGACGCCCGGCTGCAAAAAGAACGGCAGATTGTCAGACTTGATTTTTGGCGTGAGCGAATAAACCAAGCCTTTGAGGTCAGCGTCCGATTTGGTGCGGCTTGTGGCCAGCGAAATCACCAGCGTCAGCACAAAGCAGCAGGTGAAGGCGAACGACGCGAGCCAGAAGTTCTGCGCCATTTCGCTCGGGAAATGAATGTAGGTGCCCAAGTAACCGCCCTTCATTGAATTCACCACATGGCCGGCGGAGTCCAAGTTGCTCGTCGTCGTGGTCAGGGCGTGGAAAACGGTCGAGCCGGCGATGCCGCCGAACAAACCGAGAAACGCGCCGGTGCCGGTGGTGCGTTTCCAGAACATGCCCAGCAGGAAGGTCGCGAACAGCGGCGCGTTCACGAAGCCGAACACGAGCTGGATGATGTCCATCGCGTTGTTATACATCGAGGCGAAATACGCCGCCGCAATGCTTAACAGGATGCCGACCACGGTGATGACCTTGCCCGTCATGAAATAATGCCGGTCGCTTTTGCCCTTGGCGAAATAGGCCTGATACAAATCGTAGGTGAAAACCGTGTTGAACGCCGTCACGTTGCCGGCCATGCCGGACATGAAGGACGCGAGCAAGGCTGTCAGCGCCAAGCCCAGCAGTCCGGGCGGGCAGTATTTCTTCACCAGCGAAAGAATGACGCCGTCATAATCATAGGCGTCAATGCTGTTATAGATTCCTTTTTTAATCTGCTCGTCGGAAAGTTTGCTGGCCGCGTTGGCCGCAATCAACGAATCCAGCTTGACCGCATCCACCTTTTGACCGAGCGCGGCGCCGACGGCCGTTACCGCACTGGCGGCATCCGCTGGATTAGCGGCTTTCACGGCGTTGACCGCATTGTCATAAGCGGCCTGCGAAATCACTGGCGGCGGGATGCGATAATTTTTATCCGGCAACGTGCAGAGCGCGGCGGCGATCATGCCCGGCACGATGACCAGGAACGGGAAAAACATTTTCGGCACGGCGGCCACCAGCGGTGTGTTGCGCGCAGCGGTCATGTTCTTGGCCGCCATCGCCCGCTGGACGACAAGAAAGTTGGTGCACCAGTAGCCGAACGACAGCACGAAGCCGAGACCAAACACCATCGCGAAGATGTCCACGCCCATCGGATTGCTCGCCGAACCGGCCAGCACTGGTTTCCATGCGCTCGACCAGGCGTCGGCGGCAAAGCCGTGGTCCGTCGCGACGGTCTGCAACG
>CAZIFP010000012.1:0-21965 GCA_964538105.1 uncultured Bifidobacteriaceae bacterium | reverse complement strand
GTTTCAGCTTGCCCTTGGTGATGTTCCAGTCGCCTTTGATTTCGAGTGTGGTCATGATGGTTTGTTTGGTGTTGGTTGTTTACTGGCATTCGCCGCCGACATGACGGCAAAAATGGATGGGATATTCTGTCCGTCCGCGCGGCTTGGTGAGGTCCCCGGCAAACGGTTTAACGGAGCAGTAGAACCACGATGATGATGACGAGCAGGAGGCCGACCGATCCGCCGCCGATGTAAAGCGCACTGGCGAGAACGGGCGTGAATAAGAGGTGCATGATTGATCTTTCATTTTTTGAGGGCAGTTCAATCTGCCGTCATTTGTTCCAGTGATGTTGGATGATGAGCCGCGCCGCCCCTGGAACAGTCAACGCGCACGGCCACGAACTATTGATTAGTGCCGGACACCAGGTTTGTGTTCACATTCGGCACGCTGTTGGTTGCCGGCAGGTTCGTGTTCACGTCCGGCACATTGTTGACCGCCGGTGCATTGGTGGCTGGCGCAGTCGTTGAACTGTCGGTGCTGCTTTGATTGCAGCCCACCAGCGCCAATGCGGCCAGACCGGTGATTGCTGACAGGGTGATGATTGATTTCATAGGTTGTTTTTTAGGTTTATTGGTTCCATTGCATTGTTCCATTTTCCGGCGACCATTCAGTTCAATCAGGCTATGGCATCCTCCGGATTTTTGCCATGGGGTGTAACCCTACCGGGGATTTTTGTGGCCGGACCGCGCGTCCGCCGGGGACGTGGAAGAAGGCACGCTGTTCCGGGCGGGAATGCCCCGGCAAAAACCGGGTCTTGAATCCAGCCGGATGCAAAAACTCGGGGTGGCCAACCTTGAACCGGGGGCCAATCGCGTCCTAAACAGCCGCAAAACACTTCATCTTTGGAACAAAATGGAACGTGTTTGGAATAAAAGGGAACGCCTTTGGAGTAAAAGACTGCTCTTCTGATGCAAAAGACTGCTTCTTTGGGACAAAAGGGAACTCCTTTGAAGCAAAAGGGAACATCTTTGGAACAAAAGGGAACTCTTCAGATACAAAAGGGAACTTCTTTGGAACAAAAGGCTGCTCTTCTGGAACAAAAGGGAACTCTTCTGAGGCAAAAGGGAACTTCTTTGAAGCAAAAGACTGCTATTCTGGAACAAAAGACTGCTCTTTTGTGTATAAAAAACGCCATTTTGGCAGGGAATAATTTAAAATTGTCAAAATAACGTTACCGACCGTCATTTTCTCCGGGAAGATACTCAAAGGCATCAATCAGACGGCAGGCCGGTGGGAAAACCGCGAAAAACACGAACCACGCAAACGCTTCCCCTGGCGCAAACTTTCGCTCGCTCTAGGGTGTTCACCCCATGTCGCCGGCAAAGAATCCGGTTTAGAGTCAGCCAAACAATCCAGAAGCTCATACCATCATGAAAAGTTCATTGCGGATCCTCAACTTGGAAGACAACGCCAATGACGCCAAGCTTAACGCCGCCATGCTCTCGGAGCGCTGGCCGCATTGCGAGCTTCTGCGGGTGGAAACCCGCGAAGCCTTCATCGCCGCGCTGGAGCGGAACGACATTGACGTGATCCTGTCCGATTACACCATGCCCCACTTCAACGGCCTCGAAGCGCTGATCATTGCCCGCGAACGGCAGCCGGGGGTTCCGTTTATCTTCGTTTCCGGCACCATCGGCGAGGATGCCGCGATTGAAGCGATGAAAAATGGCGCGACCGATTATGTTTTGAAGGACCGGCTCGCGCGCCTGGTTCCCGCCGTGGCCCGCGCCTTGCATGAATCCGAAGAACACGCCGAAACCGTGCGCACCGAACTGGCGATGCGCGAGTCCGAACACAAGTATCGCACCCTCTTTGAGTGTCTCAGCGATGCCGCGTTTCTCACCGATGAAGAAACCGGAAAAATCATTGATTCCAACCATCGGGCCGAGGAATTTCTCGGCTGCGGTCGCGGGCAAATTGTCGGGCGCAGTCAAAGTCAATTTCTTACGTTCGATGCTGCGGGTGCCCAAAGCGCATTGCCGGTGAAATGCCAGATGATTTGCTCCGATGGCAGGGCGGTTCCCGTCGAAGTCCGCAACACCTGGCTCACGCTATATGGACGCACCCTGATTTTGCGGCTTTGTCACGAACTTGAGTCCAAGACGGAGAATCAACCCGCTTTGGCTGAAACTTGATTCATTTAGAATTGCTTTGTAGAAAACTTTTCATTAACACCCGGCTTTAGCCGGGTGCGAAGGGCGAGAGAAGGATAAAAACCGTTTAAACGGTTTTCCTTTGGTGCGTTCATGGTTCACCTCGTTAAAATGCGGTGTTAATGAAATAAAAGGGGCAGTCCTGCCATTATTTACAAATTGAAACCAACAATCCAACCATGGCCCGGCTTGCGCCGGAGTTGGGAGTTGGAATTGATTTGCTTCCGGTCATGACTGTGACTATCCCGGCCACCGCGCACGAGTCCATTCCGCCAGTTTGACCTGATTTAACTGCTTTGGCCGGCAATCTGCGTCGGCCACGAGATTGACAGCCTGGCATAGACCTCATCACATTGCCGGGCGAGGGCAAAATCTTTTTCGGTGATTCCCCCTTCATCATGCGTGGAGAGCGTCAGCGTCACCTGGTCATAACGGATGTCAATGTCCGGATGATGATTGTTTTTCTGGGCTTGTTTGGCGATCCGGCGCACAAAGGCGATGCTGGTCATGAATCCATCCAGCTTAAAAGTGCGGCGGATGGTTTTCGCGTGTTTCGACCAGTCCGGCACGGTTTTCAAGCGGAGGCTGATTTCTTTGGGGGTCAAGGCTGGCATAATGGTAAAAATAATTTTATTTCCGGCCGGAGCCGCTCTTCCTGCCGCCGCCGGTGAGCTTGTTGACGGTGGCCCAGGCGCGGGCTTCGGCGGTTTTCACGCCCACTCCTTTCTTCTCGTAGCCGGCCTCGATGTGCGCTGCCTGGCGTTTCTGCTTGTCCGTGTAGCTGGATTTATCACCTTGGGGCATGGGATTCTTTCGTGGTTTCAGTCATTGCCGGTCAAAATACTATTGGAGCGCCGGCACGTTGATGCCGATGGCCGCGCTCAAATCAATTTCATGCTCCTGCTCCTGCACGATGATCTGCCGCAGGGTCTCGCTTAACGCAAATTCCCCCAGCGCCTCGGCCTGCCGGATGCGCTCGCGATAGCGGGTGATCGTTTCCCGTTCGTTCTCCAGATCCGCGCACAACATGCTGACCGCGTCGTTGCAGGTTTTGACCGGCTTGGGCGTCACGCAGGGCCGGCCGCCCAGGTAATCAATCTGTCTGGCAATCTTGATGGCGTGCTGCAGTTCCTCCACGGCGTGCAGTTCCAGTTCCCGCGCAATGTCCATGTAGGCGGCGCCTTTCAGCATCTGGCTGTAAACCGTGTAGGCGATGATCGCCTGATATTCTCCCGCGAGATCCTCGTTCAAAAACTGGATCAACTGGTCGCGGGTGATTTTCAGTCCGGCGGTTTCGTGTTCGGTGGTCATATTGATTTAAAAAAAATCTGCGGCTTTGATGCCGGGGTGGTTCAATCGTTGACGCTGAAGCCGACTTTAATCGTCACCTGCCAGTGATGGATGTCGCCCTTGACGATGTTGCCGCGTGTTTCGACCACCTGAAACCAGCACAGGTTCTTGATGGTTTTGTGCGCCCGCTTGATGGCCTTTTCCACGGCGTCCTCGATGGATTTGGTGGAAGTGCCCGTAAGTTCGATGAGTTTGTAAACGGGGTCTTTCATAATATAATGTTCTGGCCTTCAGCCTTTATGCCCAAGCTACGGTCCGGGCCGGGCATCTGCCATGGGGTGTAACCCTACCTTTTGATGGCTAGCCGGCGAGGAGCGTGGTGGGACTGGATTAAGACCGTCTGATTCGAGAGGACGGGAAAATCTCGATGACAATCCGAATTCCGGCTTCAAGGATTCACGAGCCGATAAAAACCATTGCCGGCAGCCGGTGACACAGTGACTTGATTCTGGCTGTTGGTCACGCTCACGGAATTGGTCACGCTCACCCAATTCGTGGTGGTCAAATCCGGGTTCTGTTGCAGTCGGAAGGCATTGGATGGAGCGAGCCAGGACAGGGCGGCCGAATTGATGTTTGTCAGTTGAATGGTCAAGTAGGGTTCACCCACCGACACGCCTCCCGGCGCGGCCGTAATGATTGGACTCGGCTGGGTTTCATTGGCCACAAAAGTGCCAGCTCCGGTCGTGGTGTCGATGGAAACGATCTGGCCGCCGGACGTGAATCCAAACAGGGTTCCGTTGGCATAATCCAAGGCCCACACATTAAAGCCGACCGCCCCGCTCTGGCCAATTTGGAGCGCCTGACCGGTGGCAGTGTCAAGTTGGTAAAGTGTGGGGAATTCGAGCAAATTGGGGGATCCAACAAAGTAGAGGTTTCCGGCACCGTCGAATTTCATGTCATAGTAACTGCTGCTAACGCCCATGGCACCGACCAACGTAGCTGCGCCGGTGTTCGGATTGATTTGATATAAAGTGTCGCCCGAACAGCCGAACAAGGTTCCATCCTGGCGAAATGCCAGGCCAAATATGTTATTGCCACAGACTCCCACCAGGCTCGTCGTCAGGATGGCAGGATCAATCAGGGCTAATGTGGAATCCGTATTGCTTCCGTAAAGCAAACCTCCCGGGAGACGTGCCAGATCCTCGGTGGCACTCCCAAATATTCCATCCAGTTCGCCGGTTTGGGTGAATACACCTGTTTGCAAATCAATTGTCCCAAATTGGCTGCCTGTCGCCGCATAATCAATGTTATCGGCGCAAACGATTCCGGGTAAGGTTAAGCCGAGTGCCAAGACAGTTGCGCGACATGAATTTGTTTTCATCGTTAGAGGTGATTTGGAGAGTTGTTTGTTTTTGTATGCTTGATCGCCGGCCTTCAGATGCATTTCTAAGGCGCATCCGGGAAACCAGCGAACTGCCATCCTAAGGCCGGGCCGGGCCAGCAGCCATGGGGTGTTCACCCCATTGCAGTTGGAACAGCCGTGGTCTATTTAAACGAGATGACGAATTTCAGCGGGCATGAAATGAAATCATTTTTAAAATCCATGCATAGCCAAAGAGTTGCTGCGACGGCTTCCGGCAACTGTGATGGGCAGTGTTCCACATCCGTCACTTTTCGCTTTGCAAAACATTTCCAAAAACTATGACAAACGCAAAAATTAGATCATTCATCGGCATCAGTGTGGCGGTCCTGCTGGTGAGTGGCTCCCCAACGGTGGTTTTTTCGAACGACGTCGCTGGTGACAATCTTTCGCCAAACCAAATCTTCGAAAAAGCCCAGGGGAAATATGCTTCGCTGGCAAGCTACAGCGATGACGGACAAATTGTGGCGACGATGAACAACACCGCCATCACCACCACTTTCACCATCCGGCTGGCCCGGACGAATTTTTACCGGATCGAATGGCAACAGAACACCGAATCATCCTACTCCACAAACAATACTCAAGTTCAAGCCGTCTGGTCGTCGGGAGCAGGTAATCACTTGGAAATGGGACATGAACCGCAAAACGAAGACAGCCGGGAGATTGCCCTGGCCACAGCGACTGAAATTTCCGGCGGCGCGGCGGGAACAATTCCCCGGACATTTTTCAACATGCAATGGGGAGACCAGCTTAATGGTTCGGGGCTGAACCAGAACCGGCAACCCGATGAGAAAGTGGGCAATGTTGATTGCTATGTTTTTTCCCGGGAATCACAAGGCCGGATCAAGACGATTTGGATTGGAAAACAGGATTTTCTGATCCATCAGATCCGGACGTTTACGACGGCGGAAGCCATGCAGGCCATGATGGTCAAAGTCACCAAAGGGAATTTCGAAATGAACTCAAACATCCACAGCTTCACTTTGATCGAAACACATGCCAACATTGTCTTGAACCCCCAATTTTCGCGTTTAGATTTCGTTCCCTCAAACGGCGAGTAATTTTCAATTTCAGAGCCGGATCATCTTGGAACCAAGTCCCGGCCTGACCCTGCCGTCTAACAGTGCGCCAGCGTGAGCTTGACTGAAGGAATTCCAGCCAGCCTGATTTTAGTAGATGGGGGAAACACCCCATGTCCGCCGCAAGGTGTTCCTGCTTAACTGTGGTTCCATGAAAGAGAATCATATCAAGCAAACAGGAGCGTCGGCCAGCGCCGCGCTGCAATGCCCGGCAAATCCACCCCAGCGCATCCTCGTGGTGGAGGACGATGCCGACATCCGCCAGCTTAACACCGAAGTATTGACGGAATCCGGCTTTCAGGTGGACGCCGCCCAAGACGGGGTTGCCGCCTGGCAGGCGCTCAACTCCGAGCATTACGATTTGATGATCACCGACAACAACATGCCCATCGTGACGGGCCTGGAACTGATCAAGAAACTGCGCGCCGAAGACATGACGCTGCCGGTGATCCTGATGTCGGGAACCATGCCGACGGAAGAACTGGAACAACACCCGTGGCTGCAAATCCAAGCGACGTTGATCAAGCCTTATACTCTCGCCGAGCTGTTCAAAACGGTGAAGGAAGTTTTGGGTGCGACGAGCGATGCCCACGAACAAAAAACTCTGCCGTTAAACTGGCAACGCCTGCCGCCAGCCGTCAGTGCGCGGCTTTGATGATTTCCATCCCCGGCCATGAATAAATGAATAAACTTCTTGAAGCTCCTTGCCAGACGGTCGCCACCAAGCCGGATGGAGACCAGGTAAAACCACGCCAGCGCATTCTCGTGGTTGAAGACGATCGTGAGCAGCGCCAGACGAACGCCATGGTGCTTGCTTTCACCGGTTACGCGGTGGACGTGGCGGAAGACGGTGCCGCCGCCTGGGAGGCGCTTCAAGCCAGCCGCTACGATCTGCTCATCACCGACAACCACATGCCCAGGCTGACCGGCATTGAACTGCTCAAGGAACTGCGTTCCGCCGGAATGAAACTGCCGGTCATCATGGCCACCGGAAAATTGCCCACGCAGGAGCTGGCCCAATATCCGTGGCTCGAACCCGTCGCCCTGCTGGTCAAACCCTACGTCCCCGGAAAATTGCTGGAAAAGGTGAAAACTGTTTTGCAGGCGGAGCCCACAAACATCAGTCCGTCCCGTATGGCACCAAAACAGAGCGACGCGGGCCCATTTTCGGTGGAGCAATACACCGCCGCCGACAAGCCGGAGTGGGACAGATTCGTGGGCACGGCCAAGAATGCGACCTTCCTTTTCGCCCGCGACTACATGGACTACCACAGCGACCGGTTTGCCGACCATTCGTTGATGGTGTTCAAAGACGATGAGCTGGTGGCCGTGTTGCCGGCAAACCTCAAGGCCGACGGCACGCTCGTCAGCCATGAAGGGCTGACCTTTGGCGGGCTGGTCGTCGCCTGCTCGGCGACCCTTGAGAGTGTGCTGGCCTGTTTTCATGTGGTTTTACGCCACCTGAACCAGGGCGGGATCTCCAAATTCATTTACAAGCGGATTCCGGGATTTTACAACACGTTCCCCGACGATGACGTGGCGTATGCGCTGTTCATGCTCGACGCGAAGCTTCAGCGCCGGGATTGTTCGGCAACGGTCATACAAGCGAACCGGCTGCCCTTTCGCCGGGGCCACAAATATCTGATCAAGAAGGCGGCCCGGCATGAAGTCCGCATGGTCCGGGAAACATCTTTTCAGCCCTTCTGGGAACAGGTGCTGACCCCGCAACTGGCCACCCGGTATGGTGCCAGGCCCGTGCATACCCTTGAAGAAATCACCCTGCTCGCGTCCCGCTTCCCCGAACAGATCAAACAGTTCTCCGCCTATTGCGGCGATGAAATCGTAGCCGGCACCACCATTTACGAAACGCCCACCGTGGCACATGCGCAATACGGTGCGGTCACGGAAAAAGGACGGCAGATCGGCGCGCAGGCTTTCCTGTTCAGCTCGCTAATCGAGCTTTACAAGGACAAGCGCTTTTTTGATTTTGGCATCTCCAACGAGCATGAAGGCCGCGTCTTGAACCACGGCCTGCTGGAATGGAAGGAGGGTTTTGGGGCCCGCTGTTACGCCCATGACTTTTTTGAGATTGCGACCGGGAATTACCCAAAGCTGGAAGCGGTGCTGAAGATTCGGCCTGACACAAGATTACCGAACGAAACCGGCCTGGCATCTCCTTCTGCCTCCAGCAATGGGACGGCCAGGGACTATTTCGCGCATCCCAATGCGCTGATTGACGAAGGCGTCTCGATTGGCAGAGGAACACGGGTGTGGGCCTTTGCCCATGTCGTAGCCGGGGCAATTCTCGGTGAGGACTGCAATGTCTGCGACCACACTTTTATCGAGGGCGGTGTTCGAACTGGTAATCGCGTGACCGTCAAATGCGGTGTCTTTCTTTGGAATGGCATGATCTTGGAGGATGATGTCTTCATCGGGCCCGGCGCTGTTTTTACAAACGATACCCGGCCCCGCAGCAAAAAGTATTTGGAGCAGCCTTTACCAACCGTGCTGAAGGAGGGGTGTTCGATCGGGGCTGGCAGCATCACGCTGCCCAACCTGACGGTTGGCCGCTGGGCGATGGTTGGTGCCGGGGCCGTGGTCACCCATGATGTCCCTGATTTCGCTTTGGTGGTCGGCAACCCGGCCCGGATTCGCGCCTGGATTTGCCGCTGTGGAGAAAAACTTTTTCCCACTCACGGCCGGTTTATGGACTGTGTGTGCGGGTTGGGTTATGAGCGGATCGCCGAAAACGAAGTCAAGGAGGTTACCGCCAATGGCAGCCGTCAGACTTTGCCGGAGAACCGCATCGAGCCAACCATCAAAAGCAATGGACACCAAGCAACAAATGGGCAATGAAGCCAGACTGAAAGCGGGGAAGCTGAGTCAATACTTCCTGGATCGTGGCAATCCCGTGCCGCTTTGGCTAAAGGCGAGATCACGAGTGACGGGCTTCCGGTGTGATGATTTGGAACGAACGCATTGGAAGAAGGTTGGGCGCTCCATGTTTGCAGATTGACAGGTCAAAGTCGTCCGTCAGCAAACTTCCATTCCGCTGAACAGGTCGCACTTTATCTGATACTATATCGCATCGTTCCCGTGAACAATGGAGATGCAATCTGGCGATGGTCAGTTTTCAAATAAGTTTAATTGACTAATCCACGGTCGGACTGCGGACAAGTTGTGGAACAACCTTGTTTCCATCCGTGATTTCATCGCAAGCAGTCGGCTGTGCTCGAATTCGTTTGGCGTAGTTGGATGCGTGCGTGCGGCCGGCGACGCAGTCCTGGGCGTAGCAGATAAGATGGTGGGCGACCATGGCGATCTGAAAAATGTTTTCGATCTGACCCTGGCGCAACTGGGTCCAAAACATGGACCAAAACTCGGCACGGTAATTGGACCGGAGTCCGGCATACCAGATCAGCCGGGAGAGCATGGAAAAGGCGCGGCGGAGATTGCGTGGCGTAGCTTGACGAAACGGGTGCTCGTGGTGGCGACGGTGCGGGTAGGTTTTTTTGGCCTGGGTGGCGTAGCGCTGATAGAGGGCCTTGGGCTCATAAGCTCCGGCAATCACCCGCCGCCAGTTGGTCACCACCTGCTCGTAGGGCTGAAGGAATTGAATGTTGGAGTCGCGATGATCGTCGCAAACAATACGCCCGGCCGCCTTCAGCCGATCGTAGAGCGGGGTCTTGGGCAGCGCGTAGAGGATGTTGACGGTCTGGATGGGCAACTGGGAGGCGCGGATGAAATCGGCGATAACCAGCGGGGTTTGTTCCGTGTCGGAGTCGAAGCCCATGATGAGACCTGCGGCCACCTCGATCCCGTAAGTGTTGAGCGTGTCAATCACCTCCAGAATCGGCTTTTGGAGATTCACGGTTTTCTTGATGGCGCGCAGGGCGACTGGTTCCGGTGTTTCGATGCCGCAAAACACATTCGTGAAAAAGGCGTCCCGCATCTGGGCCAGAATATCCGGGTGCTTGGCCAAACCCAAAGTCGCCTCACAGGACAGCCGCACCTGGCCGTCCCATTTCTCCTGCCAGGCCACCAGATGGGGGAGCAATTCGCGGGTCGCCTGGGGATCGCCGATGAAATTGTCGTCCACAAAATAAACCGAGGGCGCGCCGGCGGCGGCCAGAATATCCAGCTCCTTGATGATTTGTTCCGGATGCTTATGGCGCGGTCGGCGTCCATAGAGCGCGGGAATGTCGCAGAATTCGCAGGTAAGTGGACAACCGCTGGAGAACTGCACCGTGCCCAGCAGATAGTTGCGGATATTGATCAGGTGATAGGCGGGTGTCGGCAACTCGGTCATCGGCAGGCGTTCAACGGTGCGAAGGATTTTCTGTTCCTGGGAACGCCCAGGAGAACGGTCTATCAGTTCGAACAGCCGGTAGGTGGCGTCACCCACTTCGCCGCAGTGTATGATGTCGGCATCGGGATACCATTCCGGCGCGGAGGAAGCTGATGGTCCGCCCAGCACGACGGATTTGCCGGCCCGGTGTGCGCGGGCGATGATATCGTGAATCTGTTCCCGCTGGATATGCATTCCGGTGGTGAACACGACATCGGCCCAGAGCAGGTCGCTGTCCGTGGCGGGTCGGACATTTTCGTCAACGAACCGGACTTCCCAACCGGCTGGAACCATGGCGGCGACGAGCAGGATGCCCTGCGGCGGCATGAACGCCTTGACCTGGCCCATCAATTGGAAGGCGTAGTTGAAGGTGGCAAACGACCAGGCATATTCCGGGAAGAGACACAGAATCCGGCGAGTATGCCGGGGCGTGAAATGAAAGGCGGAATCCGGCGGCATCATATCACTTTGGTTGTTGCTGGGCAGTTTCATCACTCGTTGTCTCGTCCGGGTTAGCGAGGTTTCATATAGTTGGCCAAGGCCATGACCGGAAACACTTTCGGATACGCCGGGTAATCAACATATAAAATACCAGGGTGTCCGGTCCCGACCACCGAGTCATCACACCAGGATTCCGCGTCGCTTCTGGTGTCCAATAGGTAGTTCACGGCCTTGGAAGCGGTATGGGTGTCTCGCAGTCCCATTTCACAGAGGAACTCCAGCACCCACGCACTCTGGGTCGGAGTGCTTGTCCCCCGGCCACGCCGGCCGACATCGAGATAGGATAACGTTGATTCGCCAAAACCGCCATCGGGATTTTGAAAACTCATCAGCGTCCGGGCGGCATTTAAAAGATAAGGTGCGCGGGGCGATTCCCCCGCCCGCAGCAGTCCGGTTCCGGCCTGAGTGGTGCCATAGATAGCGTTGATGCCCCAGCGGCCTTCCCAGAGGCCGGTGGCGGGATCCTGGGTCGTGCGCAAAAAACGGACTGCCCGCCGGACGGAGCGGGAACGCTCCGCAGTCAACCCATAGGCACCCAGACCGGCAAGCACGTGTCCTGTGTTATCGGCGGAACTGTCGTCAAACAATTCCACCGAATCGGTAAGACCCTTGGTGAAAAATTTCATCATCCGGCTCCCGACGTTGTTCTGATCAAAGGCTCCCCAGCCGCCGTCGGAGTTTTGCCGTTTCAAGAGCCAATGAAGTCCCCGCTTTCGGGATCCCGCTGCTCCCGTCCTTCGTGTCAACGGAGCCATCTGGCCCAGAAACACCAATGCCCTCGATGTATCATCCACATCCGGGTATTGCTCGAAGTCACGGCCATAGGGAAAGCCTCCTTCGGCCGTCTGTATTTCATAGAGGCGCTCGGCGGCCAGAACCAAAGATTCACTCGTCTCACCAGCTTGTGCCAACGCTTGCGCTGCCAGGATGGTGTCCCAGACACCACCGTGCATCAGGCAGCCGAGGTAATTTCCGCTTCCATTCTTGAAATATAAGGTATCCACGAAATCGAGTCCGCGTTTGATTGCTCCGGGAACACCGGTAAACCGTCCAGGATGCTTGCGGTAAAAATGATCCAGCGCCACGATGCTGAAAAGAGTCGAAACCGTATATCCGCCCCAGCTTCCGTGTTGCCGTTGCTGCCGCAGGATTTTGTTGATGACAAATCCGTCATACCACACGGAGGGTTCGTTTTCGTCCCTGTTCTTTTGCCAGGCAGGCCCGACAAAAAGTTCGTTCAAATCCAGCTCCGGGCCGAAGGTTCCGCGGATCTTGCGCGACACGCGATTGTGGCGAAGGTAGGCCATGGGGATCAAATGGGGGATGACCCATTGCGAAAACTGCCGGTAGTTTAGCGGCAGCGCTTCCATGAAGATCACATAGGGGATTTCGCCGATCTCCTCCCAGCCGCGCAGTCCGAACAGCGCCAGAAAGGTTTTGATAAACTGATTGGTGAAATCAATTCCGCCGGCCCCCAGGATGAATTTCCTGGCGGCATCCATGGCCGGTTGCACATTGACGACCGAGATGGAGGTTCTGAAACATTTGAGCGCAGCGTAGTTGAGCACGGTGGCATTGATGTCGCCGGAACGGATTGACGGATCCCGGGCCTGCTTCCATGAACCGTCTGCCAACTGGGTCTCCACGAGAATCGTTGCCAGCCGGTTCAGATTCAACCGCGAAGAAAATCCCCGGACACGGAGCCATTCCAGGAACAGCGCGTAGAGCGAGATATAATGGGTTCCCAGATGGGCGGGGAAACTCCAGCCGCCCTGACTGTCTTGTTGCTCCAGCAGGAGTTTTGCCGACTGCTTGAGAATCGGCTCCACCTTTTGCTCCATTGAACACATAAGAAACGCACTTTTTGGTGGTTAGCGACCTGAAGCAGAGCAGATGGAAAGACAGGCAGCATCAAATTTCGGATTTTTCCAATCGCCCATTTTAGCCGATTGTTTCTCTTTCAGCTTCGCTTGTATCTTCTGAATTCTGGCTTCCGAATCAAAAATGCGGGACAATGTGGTGCTGAGTAAGTTTTTATCCTTTTGGAGGGTTTCCTGGATCTGCTTAATTTCGCGCTGACATTCGATTTGATACATGCCTTTTAATTAACAGGCATCGTTTCTGTTTTATATGGGGTGTTCTCCTGACAAATCGTTTTTCAATTTGTGAACCAATTGGCGGAGATCGCTTTCAGTGCTGTCAGCGGTCGTTTCTGCGGCAAAAACTTCAAAACCCATGGGGGTAACACCTGATGGTAGATGCACTGGTGCGGCATATAATAAAGAAAATTATGCCACCCCTGCATGAACGATAAGAAGACAATCACGCCGCATCCGGGAATGTCCGTAGCGAACATATACTATGTCCTTTTCCGGAGGAAGCGGCTGATCCTCGGATTTTCCCTGGCGGGAATTCTGGCGGCGCTGGCAGTGTGTGTGATCAAACCGCCGCAATTCAAATCCGAGGCGGAGCTTTCGTTAAGCGTGCTGGAGGCTAAACCGATCAACGTGCCCGGAGAAGAAACCAGGCTGATGAATGATCCCAGCGATAACATCATTCACACCGAAATCGAAATTCTACAAAGTTGGGATCTGGCGCAACAGGTGGTTCAAGCCATGACGCCCGAAAAAATTCTCGCCGGCTTTGGCGGTGGCTCAGATTCGAACCGGGCTGCCTATTATGTGAAGAAAGGACTGACCGTGGAGACGACGCCGGGCAGCAGCGTAATTCACATCGCCTACCAACATCCCGACAAGGAAATCGCCCAGACTGCTTTGAGCAAGTTTATTGACGGGTATTTCAGCAAGCATTTTGAAATGCAGGGTGGTGGTGTGTTCGGCGACTTTTTGACGAATGAAACGACGCGGTTGGAGGGGCAATTGGCCGAAACCGACAAGCAGATTCAGCAGGCTCAAAGTCAAATTGGCGTAATAGCCACCGATGATGCGAAGGGTGCCTATTCCACCGAGATCACAAAGTTTAGAGGAAAAATCTCCAGTGCCGAGGAAGAACTGGCGGAACGTCAGGCGCTGCTAAAAGTGCTGAACTCGTCCAAAAAGGACGCACAGGGCACGTCAGCGCCAATGGTTCCCGCCGGACAATACGACGCCTACCGGCAGGTTTGTGAGCGGCTCACCATTCTTAATAAAAGGCAAGACGACTATTTGACGCAACAGGGATTCACCGAGGAAAACGTATGGGTCAAGGATGTGCGCCGCCAGATTGCCGACGCGGAGAAAATTAGAAACCAGCTTCAGGAAAAATATCCCCAATTGGGAAGCTTGGATATGCCATTGATGAACCTGTCCCGGGAGGCAGCAGACGTGGCCGATGATTTACCAAGCTCTTCCGCCAAAATCACGGGGTTGAAAATGAAAATAGACCTGCTGCATTCACAATTGAACCAAGTCTGGAACGAGGCAACTAATTTTGAACAGGTGGCAGCCACCATTTCCGGATTGCAACAAAAAAAAGCTTCGGAAGAAACCAGCCTGAAATACTTTACTGATCGCTTGGAGCGCTCTCGCATTGACGAGACATTGAACGAAGGCAAGGTCTCGAACATCAGCATCATCCAGTCGCCGACACCGCCTTTGAAAGACTGGTCAAAACCATTCAAGAAAATACTGGGCATGTTGGCAGCAGGCGGCATTATGACCGGGTTGGGGCTGGCCTTTGTTGTGGAACTGTATTTGGACCGTTCCGTAAAACGCCCGGCGGATATTGAAATCAAACTCGGATTGCCGCTGTTTATCTCCATTCCTGATGTGGCAAAAAACGGTTTTGGAAAACCCGCCCGGTTGAATGGTAGCGCGCGATTACTTTTGAACAATGCATCGGCCAGGACAGCCAACGGGGAAGCATCCACCGGCCAGAGCATCGCCCCATGGGATCAGGAAAATCCACTGCGCCGTTTCTACGAGGGCCTGCGCGACCGGCTGATCGTCTATTTTGAAGTCAGAAATGTCACGCATAACCCCAAGCTGGTGGCCGTGACGAGTTGCAGCCATGGCGCGGGCGTCAGCAGCATTGCCGCCGGGCTAGCCGCTACACTGTCTGAAACAGATGACGGAAACGTGCTCCTCGTCAACATCAGCGGCGAACACGGGGCGGCCAGGCAATTTTGCAAAGGCGAGCCGGGTTACAGCCTGGATGAAGTATTGGAGAGAGCGAAAGACAGAACACTTGTCAAAGCAAGCTTATACACCACCGTTACACAGGCCAATGGGGACATATTACCGGCCAATTTGCCGAAAAAGCTTTCAGCACTGATGCCCAAACTCAAGGCCAGCCAATACGACTATATCATTTTTGACATGCCGCCCGTCACCCCAACGACTGCGACGGCCCGGCTTTCCGGCCTCATGGACATGGTGCTGCTCGTCATCGAATCGGAAAAGACCAATCAGGATGTCGTAACCGGCGTAATCAAACTGCTGGCTGAATCCAAGGCCACCGTCAGCACCGTGCTCAACAAGTCCCGGAGCTACATCCCGGCCAGATTGCACCAGGAATTTCAAAGCTATGTTTAAAACAAAAAAATTATTATTGGATGGGAATAGTCCGGTTGGCCAATTGCATAAGGCAAATCAGGTCGGGTTCTGGAAGCGGACATTGGATGTTCTACTTATCTTGCTGGCCCTGCCATTACTGATTCCTCTGGCACTGCTTGTAACCCTGTTGATTTGGAGCGGCTCCCCTGGGCCGGTTCTATTCAAGCAGGAGCGCATTGGTCATCTAGGCCGGAGCTTCAAATGTTACAAGTTTCGCAGCATGTTCGTAGATACTGACACGACGACGCATCAGGGACACCTGCACCAACTGATGAACTCGAACACTCCCATGCAGAAGATGGACTCCAATGGGGATCCGCGTATCGTCCCTTTTGGCGTGCTGCTCCGGGCGTCCGGTTTGGATGAACTCCCCCAATTGATCAATGTGCTGCGGGGTGAAATGAGCCTGGTGGGACCGCGCCCCTGCCTGCCATACGAATATGACAACTATCTGCCGTGGCAGAAGGAACGATTTAACACGGTGCCAGGTTTGACCGGGTTATGGCAGGTCAGCGGAAAAAACAAAACCACGTTTATAGAAATGATTCAACTGGACATCAGGTATGCGAAAAATAAAACCTTGCTGTTGGATTTGAAGATCATTTTGGTTACGGTTCCAGTCTTGGTCGTTCAAATGTTGGAAGCCCGGATGTCCAAAAAATCATTCCTTCGTCCGATTCACGGAACACCAATTACTCAAACAGTCCGGCAACGCCTGTAAGTTTACCGGGGGCTGGTGGAATTGATGGCCACCGGACTTTTCCCCCGCAGGTTTGACGCCAGGGTGGAAACCATTTGAATCCTGACAACCACCTCAAGGCTCTCTTTCAAGCGTGGGGCCAGGGTCTTTTTGTCTTGCGACTGCAACAGCGCATGCAGGTTGAACTGGGCGACCGTGAGCACCTGGCCAATTTTGTTGTGAAGTTCGCCTGTAAGTCGGCGGCGTTCAGTTTCCTGCGTCTTTGCCAGCCGGCGGGAAAGAATTTGAAATTTGCGGCTATATTCATCGCGAGTTCTCTCGGCGAGTTTGCGCTTAACCCGCTCCTCGACTTCCTGCAGGGCGCGGCGCACCGCCGGAACGAGCCGGGAGAGACGCTGTTTTAGCACATAATCCGTCGCGCCGCTCTTGAGCGCATCAATGGCCCGCTCCTCGCCGAGTATTCCCGAGACCAAAATAAATGGAACATCGGGGCATCTGGCATGCGCAATTTTCAGCGCCGACAACCCGTCAAACGCGGGCAGCGAAAAATCCGAAAGGATCAGGTCAATGCTTCCCGGTTTGAGCGCCGCCACAAAATCTTCGCGGGTTTGCACACAGGTGGTTGTGCAGGGGATGTCCCCGGCCTCAAGGGTGGACTGAACGAGCGTGACATCGTTGGGATCATCCTCCAGATGCAGGATGCGGAGCGGAGATTTCATTTTAATTTTATTTCTTTTTGACAAGAAGTTCTCCGTCATTTTCGACGTCGGCCTTTTCCCTCAAGGTGGTGGGTGGCGGTTCATTGATGGCGGCCCAGAAAATGCCGAGCTGTTTGACGGCCTTCATAAACTCGGCAAAATCCACGGGTTTCACCACATAGGCATTAACCCCGTGTTTGTAACACTCAACCAGGTCCGGCGTTTCACGCGAGGACGAAAGCACGACCACGGGTATGATCTTCAAATCCTCGTCGGCCTTGATAATCTTCAACACCTCCAATCCACTGACTTTGGGCATCTTGAGATCGAGCAGCACCAGAATGGGATTGGTGCCGCCGCGCATTTTGTATTTTCCCCGGTGATAAAGATAATCCAGCGCCTCCGCGCCGTCGCAGACGACCGTGACCCGGTTGGCCAGATTGTGTCCCGCCAGCGCGGTCAGCGTCAGCTCTGCGTCCTTCGGATCGTCTTCGACCAGCAGGATGTTTTTGATGTATTTGAAATCAGTGTCCATTGAGGTCATTGTTTTGTTTGGGGATGGAAAAGAAAAAGGTTGCACCGCCGTCAATCACGCCTTCGGCCCAGGTCCGGCCACCGTGCCGGTGAATGATGCGCTGGACATTGGCCAGCCCGATGCCGGTTCCCTCGAATTCGTTCTGGCTGTGCAGGCGTTGAAACACGCCAAACAGTTTGTGGGCATAACGCGGGTCGAAACCCGCGCCGTTGTCGCGGATGAAAATCACCGTCTCACGGTCGCTCCCGGGAACGCAGCCAATTTCGATTTTGGCCTCGGAGCGGGTGCCGGTGAACTTCACCGCATTGGAGAGCAGATTCACCAACACCAGTCGCAGCAGGGCATGATCGGCCTGGAGGCGTGGCAGCTTGTGGATGTTCCACACTATATTCCGCTCCTTGGTCTCCGTCTGAAAATCACTGACCACATCCTTGACCAATGCGTCCAGATTGACGTCCGTCTTTTTCATTTCCGAACGCCTGATGCGCGAGAAGGCCAGCAGGTCGTCAATCAGTTTTCCCATCAGCTTGGCAGACTGGGAAATCGTGGTCAGATGCTGGCGGTTTTTTTCAGAAAGCGTCGGACCGGCGTCTTGTTGCAGCAGGGCCACAAAACCCATGACGTGACGGAGCGGGGCGCGCAAATCGTGGGAGACGGAATAACTGAACGCCTCCATTTCCTCGTTGGCGGCCTGAAGTTGGGCCGTGCGCTCGGAGACGCGCTGCTCCAGTTCCGCGTTGAAACGTTTTGTTTCATCTTCCGCAGTTTTCCGCTTCGTGATGTCCCGGATGTTGCATTGAATCACGTTGTGGTCGCCGGCTTCATACACGTTGCTGACAAACTCGACGGCAATGTGGCGGCCATCCCGCGTTTCCAGCGGTAGGTTTTCATAGCGGACATACCCGTCCTTTTGCAGCCGCGCCAGCATGATCTTGTTCGACTCGATGTCCTTAAACGGACTCAACTCGCCGACAGTTTTGCCGGCCATTTCACTATGGGAAAAACCCAGAAGTTTGGTCAGGAACGGATTCACATCATTGATGCGCCCGGTGTCCACGTCCAGAATCAGGATGCCGTCCTTTGCCGCCTCGAACAGCCGGCGATAACTTAATTCGGAGGCGCGGAGCGCCTGCTCCGTGTGTGCCTCGGTGCCGTTGTGATTCTCGTTTTGGTAATTGGTCTTCATTCTGTTTTTGCACAATTAATTTACAGCCAATGCTTGCTGTCGTCCGTGCCCAGAACATTTTTTACCGTCGCCACCAAATCATCATCGGAAAACGGCCGCTGCAGCATGGCGTCGGGCTTCAGCCACGGCCTGCGGGAAAATTCATCCATGGGCAGATTCCCTGTGGCCATGATGACCGGGACTGCGATGTTCGCGGAACGCAGTTTCCCGATCATTTCAACGCCGGTCATCCGGGGCATTTTGTTGTCGGTGATGACCAGGTCGTAGTCATAGGTCTGAACCGCCTCCCAACCGGCGACGCCGTCTAAGACGCCTTCAGCGTCGTAGCCGGAGCCGACCAGCGCATCTATGCTTAACTGGCGGGTGTCGCAATTGTCGTCAACCACGAGAATGCGATGGGTTGGATTCATTTGTCTCCGGGTTGGTGTGATGGCTGGCGCTTCAGCTTGCGGAATTTTGTTGTCTTCCATGATAACCAGTTGGGATTTGTCGGCGGGGGTTTTCGCCGTGCGAAAAACTTTTTCAATTGTCGCCAAAAGCTCTGCCAGGGCAAAGGGTTTGGGCAGGCAGGCGGCGAGCTTGAGCCACGGTTGCCGGGCCAGTTCCTCCGTCGGCATCGTTCCCGACACCATGATGACCGGCAGGGTCACCCTGGCGGCATGAAGTTTTTTTAGCAGCTCAATGCCGGAAACATTCGGCATTTCATTATCGGTGATCAGCAGGTCGTAGCGGTTCAGTTGAAGCATGTCCCAGGCGACCGCCCCGTCTTCGGCAGGATCCACCTCATAGCCGGCATCGTTCAAAACCATGGTGAAAAGATGGAGGATCAACGGCTTGTCATCCGCCACCAGAATACGCCGGCGTGAATTTGTATCATTTATGGTGCTGGCTGGCTTCCCGGTGGTCGGGACTAAATTTTTAGCTGTCATATTGCAATACCTTAAGCTGGGAAATTTGTGGTTGCCATGGGGTGTTACCCCACCAGAACTCAAAAGCTTAAACGGATTTGCATCCGGGGGATTTTACGTTTGCACTGGCGGCACTACCGGAAGGTAGGGTTACACCCCATGGCCAGAAGCGGGCGCAGCCGTCAGTCTGTCTCCCATGTTAAAAACCAGCATATCAACAAACCGAAATCAAAAAATAATGAAATCAACCTGCTCACTCGCACTCATCATTGCCACCGGTGCCATGTTAAACACCAGCACATCCCTGCGCGCCGCTGATACAAACACCGTCACGGAATCATCCACCACTACAGCCTCCTCCGGATCGGGAGCCGTGACCAAAGACAATGGCTCGCAAAATGAGCAGGCCGACCTTTACCGTGGCAACGAACTGTCTGTGGACGCGTTCGGGACGGCTTCGCTCGGACAATACAACATTGAGCATCCTTCCAATCAGCGCGTCCGGCAGGACACAAAATTTGGCGCCGGTGCGGGGCTTAATTATTTCATCACCCGTTACATCGGCATCGGTGCCGAGGCCTATTCCCAGAACACCACGGGAACTTTTATTGATAGCGCCTCGGCCAATCTGATGCTGCGCCTGCCGCTGGGCCAGAGCGGATTCGCCCCTTATATTTTTGGCGGCGGTGGTCACCAGTTTGATCAGACCGATTTTTGGTTTGGTCAGGCGGGTGGTGGAATGGAATATCGTTTCTGTCCGAATGTCGGAGTGTTTCTCGACGCCCGCGCCGTGTGGCCGAATGAAACAAAAAATTATGGGGTCGCCCGGCTCGGCCTGCGGTTCGCGTTTTAACGATTTGTATTGATCATTACGCCGACGGAAGTCCGTCGGCGTTTTTCTTTGATTTTCAAGTCGCAGCCGGATCATTTACCCAACCAATACCACGAAACCTACGGTAGGGTTACACCCCATGGTCATTCGCCAACCAACGGCGCTAAGATGTGCTTGTAAGTTAATTAACCAAACAACAAATAAAAATATGAAAACCATCATCCTGTCTTGCATTGCCGCCGCCGCCCTATTCTCATTGAGCGGCTGTGACACTGACAAAGGCACCCACAGCTCGACCACCACCACGCAACAAACCACGGTGCCCGCGCCTGTCACCACCACTACCACTGATACCCAGACCAAATAAGGTTGAACTGGTGCAATTCATACTGGAGCGCATCGGCCATCAAGGCCGGCGCTTCAGTTTTTTAGTTCCAAGCACGGTTCATTTCCAGCGGGGAAGTGGTGGTAGGGTAATACCCCATAGTCTCCGCCCGTATTCCAATTTAACCTTGCCGCATGAATAATAAACCACTCATTCGAAATGGAGGCAGGCCATGTCACTGATTTCACTCGCCATCACCCTGATCGTCGTTGGTATTCTGCTTTGGCTGGTCAACACCTATATTCCGATGGACGGCAAGATAAAGAAAATCCTCAACGTCGTTGTGGTCATTTGCGTTGTCGTTTGGTTGCTGTCCGCCTTTGGGGTCATTGGTCATTCCGGCGACATTCAAGTTCCGCAGGTCAGGTAACCCCTACCTGTGCATCACCCGAACGCTTCGCGGTTCCCGCTCTTCAGGGTGGGACTCATCGTGCTGTCCGTCGCGCTGGGCGGCGGCTTGACGGCCAGTTCCACGGCACAAACCTTGACATCGGTTTCAACCAATGGTGCCGCCAGTTTGCAGCCATCCATTGCGGATTCGGTTGTTCTTCCCAAATCAGTTCCCGATCCGCTCGAACCGTTCAACCGGGTGATGTGGGGCTTCAACAAGGCGGTGATGACCGGTGTGATCAAGCCGACCAGCCGGGTTTACCGGTTTGTCGTTGCAAAACCAGTCCGGACCTGTATCGGAAATTTTGGCAAGAACCTTACTTACCCTGGAAGACTAATCAACAACCTGCTCCAGAAAAAATGGACCGGCGCACGCGATGAAACCTACCGGTTCGCCTGCAACACGACAGTCGGGGTGGCCGGCTTCTTCGATCCGGCGACCAAATGGAAGATTCCGAAATCAGACGCGGACTTTGGCCAGACGTTCGGCCAATGGGGCTGGCAGCCGCAGTTCTTCATCATGCTGCCGGTTTATGGCCCGAGCAATGACCGAGACATTGTTGGCCTGGCGGCGGACACGGCGGCCAATCCGCTGCTCTACATCGCCCCCTACAAATTTGATTTGCACAAGCCGCTGACCTATCTCGGCCCCTACACTTATGTCGCCTATGCGATCATGTATAACAATCTTTCCGACACCGTGGGCGAATATGTGCGGTTCAGCCAGGCCGAGGCGGATCCCTATTCCGAGATCCAATACGCCTGGACATTCGCCCGCGCGAACCGGGTGGCGAATTTTCAGGTGAAGGGAAAGCAGGATGAGGCCTCACTGGAAACCCTCGAATCCGTCTTCTTCACCTTCAAGGACCCTGAATTTCCGAGCCACGGCCAGACCCGGTCGGTGCGGATTTCGGCGACGGGCCGGAAGTTAAAGTTCACCTTCT
>CAZIFP010000011.1:0-21988 GCA_964538105.1 uncultured Bifidobacteriaceae bacterium | reverse complement strand
TTCGCCGTCGCCCTGCTGGCCAGCGGGCAGAGCGCCACCATTGTCGGCACGCTGGCCGGACAGGTGGTGATGGAAGGCTTTATGCACTGGAGAATCCAGCCGTGGCTGCGGCGGCTGATTACACGCTCGCTGGCCATCATTCCCACGGCTGTCTATATCGGCATTCGCGGAGCCAATAACATCACCGACCTGATCGTTTTGAGCCAGGTGGTGCTGGCGTTGCAGCTTCCGTTTGCGATGTTCCCGCTGTTGCACTTCGCCAGTTCGCGCAAACGCATGGGACAATGGCGGCTGGGCTGGTTTCTGCTCATCGCCGGCTGGGGTTCGGCGTTGCTGATCACGGCGTTCGACTTCTACGGCCTGCCGGACGCCGTGAAACAGGCTTGGCAGGTTATCAAAGGCGGATAAACTAAAAACGCTGACCCATGTATAAAACCATTCTCCTGACGCTGGACGGCACGCCGACCGACCGGGCCATCATCGAACACGTCAAACAGCTTGCAAAACTCACGCAAGGCCGCGTGGTGCTGCTGCATGTGGCGGATGGTTACGCTGCGCGCACCTTTGGACCGGATGCAATCAGCCCTGAGATAACTGAAGACACAGCGTATTTGAACCGGGTTTTGTCGGAGTTTCAATCCGCCGGCATTCTCGCCGAGACGGAACTGGCTTATGGCGATCCGCCGAAGGAAATCCTCAAGTGGGTCAGGCAAAAGGGTTGCGATTTGATTGCGATGGCCGGACACGGCCACCGGCTGTTTGGTGACATTTTTCACGGCAGCACCATTACCCAAGTCCGGCACAAAACGACGATTCCAATCCTCCTCGTCCGCACGCCGAAAAAATAACGTGGCGAGGGCTTCCAACCTGCGCTACTTGAGTTGCGAATCTTTCGGACGCTCGACGAGATGCAGCAGATTTTCTTCGCCGTCTTCAAAAAACAGAACGCGTCCGCCGCCCGCCGCCGGCCGGATTTCTTCAGTGAATTTTACACCGCGCATTTCCAGTTCTGCTTTTGCCGCATCGAGCGAATCCACGCGCAGCGCGAGGTGGCGGAAGCCGGCGAGCTTGTTGTTGCCGCGTTCCGGCAATGGTTTTTCCGCCGTGTAAATCTCGAACCAGACATTTGACAGCGCGATAATGAAGGTCGGTGGCTGTTGCCCGTTGTCGAAAATTAGTTTCGCGCCCAGCACGCGTTCATACCAGTTTTTCAGGGCGGCGGGATTGGCGGCAGGAATGGCGATGTGTTCGACGGAAATATTCATTAAAAATCTTACATCAGCTTGCTGGCGCGAACTTGCAGTTCATTCAGAAACGTTTGCAGCAGCGGCGTTTTGCGCCCACGCCACGAAACGCCGATGGTCACGGGCGGAAAGCCGTCCAGCGGCAGGGCGTGCACTTTCGGCGGCAGCGGTTTTTTCGGGATGGCCACCGACACGCCGATGCCCAGGCCGTTTGCGACATAGGTTTCAATCAAATCCACCGAACTCGCCTCGATGCTCGGAAACCAGTCCACGCCGAGTTCGCCGAGTTTTTGCTGGAAGCTTTTGCCGAGCGGTTCGCCCGGCGGAAAACAGATGAGCGGCTCTTCAATCTTGTCGCATCGCCACAACTCCTCCGCCGATTTCAGGCGGCTGTCCTTTTCGACGAGCAAAACCGGCGGCAGTTCCAACAGGGCCAGCGAGTGGATTCCAGCGGCTGATTTCTTTTCGATCAGCGTGATGGCCAGGTCAATCTCGTCCGACTGCAATAAGTTTTCCAAGTAGGCGGGGAAACCTTCGCGCAGCGACATTTTCAAACCGGGAAATTTTTTTCGCACGTCCTGAAACAATCCCGGCAGATGGTCGCGCAACACGATGGTCGAGGCGCCGATGCGGATGTGCCGGGTGCAGCCGCCCTGCAAATCGTCGCCGATTTTGTCGAGGTTCGCGAAGAACGGCTGGATGAACGTGTAGAGTTTTTCGCCGGCTGGCGTGAGCGTGAACGGCCGGCGCTGGAACAGCGTCACGCCGAGAAATTCCTCCAGTTGCGCGATCTGCGAGCTGACCGCCGGCTGCTGGATGCCGTAGGGGATGTTGCGCACCGCCTCCATGATGCCGCCGTGCCGCGCGACGTAATAGAACAGTTCAAGGTGATGGACATTCATTGAGCCAGACGATGTTGGCGCAAGTTTTATCAATTAACACTTCTGCCGCAAGCGCAGATAAAGTTGTGCCGGATGAAACTGAAATCACGAACAAAACGCGGGCCGGCGCCCGCTGCGAATTATTTTATTGATTCCAGAACCCATCAGGTTCAAACCATTCTTATTCCAGAAAATGAAAACCGCCGACATTGAAAAAATCCACGCCGCCGGTCTCATCAGTGCCGAGCAGCGCGACCAAATCATCGCCCGCTTTGGTTTGAAGGACGACGCCAATAAATTTCTCGTCATCGTCTCCTTCATCGGCGCGGTGCTGGTGGCGGCGGGCATCGCGTTGCTCATCGGCGCGCACTGGGACGAAATTCCGCGCGGCGTGAAATTGTCCGGCGGCCTCGCGCTCATGTTCGGCGCGCACGGCGCGGGCTGGTGGTTGCGCGACGCGCGCAAAAATTATCCCAAGACCGGCGAGGCGCTGCATTTTGCCGGCTCGCTGTTGTTTCTCGCCAACATCGCGCTCGTCGGCCAGATTTATCATCTCTCGTCGCGGCCGGCCAACGCGTTTCTGCTCTGGTGGCTCGGCATCGCCGCGCTGCCGTGGCTGCTGCGCTCCGCCGCACAATTCGCCTTGCTGCTGCTGGGCATCGGCATCTGGTTTGGCGTCGAGATTAACGACGCCACCAGCCTCATCCGGTTTGACGACGAGCATCAGGTGCTGGTTTATGCGCTGCTGGGACTGGTGTTCACCGGTTTCGGATTTTTACTGCGCAAAAGCTCCAACAAGGATTTTTCCGTCGTGGCGGAAACCTTCGGTCTGCTGGCCTTCGTCATTTTTTCCTACCCGCTGACGTGGGCGGGCTTTTTAAGCTGGGGCGACCGTCCTGCCGAATTAAACCAGTGGATTTTGCCTGTGCTCGGCACCTTGGCCGCGTTGCTCGTCGCGCTAGGTTGCCGCCAGCTCACCACGCTTACGACGCAGTGGCGCATGACGTGGGGCGCGACGCTCGTGGGCGCGGCGGCGTTGCTTGTCACGGCGAATTTTGTGCCGCAACAAAACGAATGGCATTGGTTCGGCCACATGACGCCGCTCAACACCGTCGCCGCCGTCGCCATTTTTATTTTCGGCCTGCTGCAAGTGCAGGTGGGCGTGCAGGAACGCTCGCGCTTGCTCGTGAACCTCGGCGTCATTTTCATCGCGCTGGACATCATCGCCACCTACATCGGTTTGTTTGGTTCGATGGCGTTCACGGGCCTGATGTTTATTGGTTCCGGCGTGTTCCTGATTTTGTTTGCCATGTTTCTGGAGAAATAGCGGCGGGCCTTGATGCAGCAAATCAAAACACCAACCACAGGAGAAAAACTATGAACAATCAAATAACCACCATGGGTTCGTTCCGTGCGCTGACCGTGCCGCTGGCGATGGTTCTGCTCGTGTGCGCCGGTCGTTTCGCCATCGCCGCGGAATCGCCGGCCGGCATCGCGCCGGAGCAGGCGCAGCGGCTGGCGTTGATGAAGTCCAAGGGGCCCGACAATTCGCTGACCATTCTGCCCGTGCGCCTGGCTGGCAAGCCTTGGGATCGCGTGACCGAGGTGGTCGGCGTGTTGCTCGAACAGCAGGGGTTGAAAAACATTGAACTTGGGAAAACGACGTTCACGCCAGCGGAAACGAATTTTGATAATTTGGCTAACGCAGTGGGCGGGTTTGTGAAAACGAATCCGGTTTCGACGGGCTACGCGCTTTACGTCGAATACATTGGCAGTCGTCAAACCGGATTGACGGAGCTGCGCGCGGTCGTCGTGGATCAAACCGGCGCAATTGTCTGGACGGACCGGCAGACGCCGCAGGACGAAGCGGTGAAAAAAATGGGGAATATAGATCCCATGACTTTGTCCGTCGTGCTCGTCGAGCGGCTGGGCCCGCAACTCGGACTCAATGAGGAAACCGCCAAGTTGGCTAAACCGGGCAAGCTCACGGCGCTCTTGGATCAGCGCAGCGGCCTGCCGCCCGAAAATGAACGGGCCGCGCTGCCCGACCGCCTGCGGGCGATGAAACTGGCGCTGCCCGGCGCGACGCTGCTGGTTTATCCAGCACGCGTTGGCGGGAATCAGACCAGCGTTCCCAGCGCAACCAATGTTGTCGGTTTGTTGAATCAAGCGGGTTTGTGCAAAGCCTTCGCCGCCGACCAGCCGGTTCTCCTCAAAGCGTCGCTGGCCGACCCGAACGAGCTGAAGGCGCTGTGGGGACTGGCGCGCGAGTTCCGGGATTATATTCGCGCCCATCCGCCGGCGGCCGACTACGCGCTTTATGCGGACTACGCTTTCAATCCGCAAAATGCGGAACAGGGCTTCGTGCATTTCGTGGTGTGCGACCGCAAGGGTGAATGGGTCATCGTGGATATGCAAAACTCGCATCAGCCAGATTACCAGAGCATCGGCATCATTTCCCGCGACCGCTGCGATCAACTGCTCGTCAAACGGCTGGAAGGGCATTTGAAATGAAATTCCCAACGAACCTGATTGTGCCATGAAATTCAAACTCTTCCTGCTCGTGCTCGCGCTGCAAAGCGCCTGGCTGCTCGGCTCCGCCGCCGTGCAGGAACACGCGCTCGCCAGCGGCCAAATCATCCTGCTGGAAACCGCGCGCGTGGATCCGCGCGATTTGCTGCGCGGCGATTATCTCATCCTGAATTACAAGATCAGCGACGTGCCGACGAACCTGTTTTCGCCGCCGGTGGCGAAAGATTTGCCCGCCGGCACGACCGTTTTCGTCGCCGTTGCGCCGGGAACGAACCGGTTCTACGAAGTCACGCGCGCCGGCACACAGGCGTTTGCGCCGGTGGCGGGCGAAGTTTTGTTGCGCGGGAACAGTGCATGGAGCTGGCGCAACGGCTCCGGTTCCATCCACGTCGGCTACGGCATCCAAAATTATTTTGTCGCCGAGTGCACGGGCAATCCGGCCGGCAAGCTGACCGTGCAGGCCGCCGTGACCAGAGCGGGCCACGCGAAAATCAAACAAGTTTTTGTGGACGGCAAACCCTACGCCGAGGTGATGAAAAAAGCCGGTGACTGACGTGCTGTCACATCAGGATGCCACAGGTGTGAACGCGCCGGAAAATGGGGAATTCATTTCAAAGGCCGGCCGCTGGGATTTGATTTCAGCCGGTGCCGTGCCGAGGATTTCATGGATGGCTTCCAGCAGCATCGCGGAGTTGCAGTTGTCTTTGAGGAGCCGCTTGCTGGCACGTTCCAGCAACGATTCCCGCGTCGCGTCCCGGATGGAGTTGGTCGACAGGATGATCACCGGAACAACAATGAGGTTTGGGTTCGACTGCATGAATTGCAGCACTTCTTCGCCGCTAAACCGGGGCAGCATCAAATCCAGCAGCACCAGGTCCGGCACAAAAGTCGAAAGCTTTTTGATGGCTTCCAATCCATCATGCGCGGCAATGACGTGAAACCCCGCTTTTTGCAGGCGCATGCGATGCACCGTCAGCACGACCATGTCGTCTTCGGCGTAAAGTATGGTTTTAAGTTGGGGCGTCATCGTCGGGTTCCATGCCTCTGTGATTTTGGAGCAGCGGTCATGCCATGCCTTGGGACACGGGCCGCTTTTTGACCTATCTCTGGCTTTTCAAGCAACCTGTTACATCGTTATTGATCAGGTTTAATGTCAAGATTGTCAGGACGAAACTAAAATGGGACACCATCGTCCCAATTTGGGACAAACCTCCGGGCTGCTGGCCTGCTGCCATGTGTTTTCTTGATGTAGTGCGAAAGTTTTTCAATTCACACTTTGCCCTGCGATTGGTTAGCTTTGTCCCGTGACCAGCGATAATCCGCAATCCGCAATCCGCAATCCGCAATCGTCGCGCGGTTTCTGGGCGCTCATCGTCACTCAGTTTCAGGGCGCGTTCAGCGACAACGTGCTGAAAAACCTTGTGGTCTTCGTCGCGCTGTTCGGCACCACCATGACGCTCGCGGAAAAAAACAGCTATGGCGAGTCCATCGCCGCGCTGTTCGCGCTGCCGTTCATCCTGTTTTCGATGGCTGGCGGCTTTCTGGCCGACCGCTGCAGCAAACGCTCGGTCATGCTCGGCGTGAAACTTTTTGAGATGCTCATCATGTCGCTCGTTTTTGCCGGACTTTGGGAGTGGAACAAAAATCTGCTGCTCACCGGCGTTTTTCTCATGGGCACACACAGCGCGGTTTTCGGCCCGTCCAAATACGGCTCCCTGCCGGAGCTGCTGCCTGAGAAAAAATTATCTTGGGGCAACGGCATCCTCGAACTCGGCACGTTCATGGCCATCATCCTCGGCACCGTCGCCGCCGCCCTGATGTCGGAACATTTTCGCGGACGCCAGTGGCTGTCCGGCGTCGTGCTCGTCGTGCTGGCGGTAATGGGATTTTTTGCATGTCTTGGCATCACAAAAATTCCGGCGGCGGATCTGCAGAAAAAATTCAATCCCAACTTCCCCGCTGAAATCTGGCGGCAAGTCCGCGCCATGCGCGGCGACCGTCCGCTCTGGCTCGCGCTGTGCGGCAACACTTATTTCAACTTCCTCGGAATGTTGCTGCTGCTGAATCTGTTTTTCTACGGCTCGGAAACTTTGCACGTCAGCGAAACTCACATCGGCCTGCTGAACGTCGCGCTCGCACTGGGCATCGGCCTCGGCAGCGTGGCGGCGGGCTACCTTTCCGGCGGCAAAATCGAATACGGCCTCGTGCCGCTCGGCGCGTTCGGCCTTTCGCTCTTCTCCGCGTTGCTGGCGCGCAACTCGGTTTCGGTTGAACAATCTTATTTTCTGCTCGCGCTGCTCGGTTTTGCCGGCGGCTTTTTCATCGTGCCCATCGCCGCGCTGCTGCAGCACCGGCCGGTGCGCGAAAATAAAGGCCAGGTGCAGGCCACGGCCAACTGGTGTTCGTTCGTCGGCGTGTTTCTCGCTTCCGGCGCGCACTGGCTGCTCGCGCAAAAACTCGGATTGTCGCCACGCGGCATTTTCCTTGTCGGTGGCGTGCTGACTTTGCTCGGCGCGATTTATGTTTTGTTTTTGCTGCCCGACGCGCTGCTGCGGTTCATGCTGTGGTGCGTGACGAATTCGATTTACAAAATCCGCCTCGTCGGGCGCGACAACATTCCGGCCAAGGGCGGCGCGCTGCTCGTTTGCAATCATGTTTCGTTCGCCGACGCGCTGCTGCTCATCGCTTCGACCGACCGGCCCATCCGCTTTTTGATGTTCAAGGACATTTACGAAAGCCGCTGGATAAAACCGTTCGCAAAAATTCTCGGCGCGATTCCCGTCTCGTCCGGCCAGCGCCCGCGTGAGCTAATCCATTCTTTGCAGGCCGCGAGCGACGCCATCCGCAACGGCGAGGTCGTCTGCATTTTTGCCGAGGGCCAGATCACGCGTCTCGGGCAGCTGCTGCCGTTCCAGCGCGGCTTCGAGCGCATAATGAAAAATCTGGACGCACCGATCATCGCCGTCGCGCTCGATGGCGTGCTCGGCAGCCCGACCAGTTTTGAACGCGGCAAAATGGTGCGTCGTTTTCCTGAACATCTGCCGCACTCGGTCACGGTGAGTTTCGGCACACCGATGCCGGCGACCGCGACGCACATCGAAGTCCGCGAAGCCGTGCAGGCGTTGATCGCCGACGCCTGGCAATATCGCCGCGCAAAAATGGAGCCGATGCCGCGCAATTTCGTCCGCGCCGCGCGCCGGCATCCGCACCGGTTCTTCATGACCGACGCCACGAGCGGCAAGGTCAACTTCGGTCCCGCGCTGGTAAAAACCATTTTCCTCGCGCGCCGGTTGAAAAAAATCTGGCACGGACAGGAAATGGTCGGAATTTTTCTGCCGCCGAGCGTGCCGGGCGCGCTGGTGAATTACGCGGCGCTTCTCTGTGGCAAGGTGCCGGTGAATTTGAATTACACTTTGTCGGAAGCCACCATTGTGCACTTCGCGCAGCAATGCGACCTCAAGACCGTCATCACGGCGCGGAAATTTCTGGAGAAAATCAAGCTCACGCCGCCGAGCGAACTGATTTATCTCGAAGATGTCGCGGCAAATCCGACCGGCACAGAAATACTTGTGGCCTGGCTGCTGGCAAAATTCGCTTCGTTCAATCTGCTCAAGCGCGTGGCCGGCCAGGAAAAAGAGGTTGTGCTGGACGATCTGGCCACTGTGATTTTTTCCAGCGGCAGTACCGGCGAGCCGAAAGGCGTGATGCTGACGCATTACAACATCCTCTCGAATCTCGAACAGTTCGGCCACATTTTGAGCTTCACGCATCACGACCGGCTGCTCGGCATCCTGCCGTTTTTCCACTCATTCGGCTTCACCGTCACGCTCTGCCTGCCGGCGGAAATCGGCACCGGCGTGGTGTTTCATCCGAATCCGCTCGACTCGCGCGCCATCGGCACGCTTGTCCGCGAAAACAATGTCACCATCCTGTTGTCCACACCAACGTTTCTGTCGCTTTACCTGCGCAGCGTTCCGTCCGAGGATTTCGGCAGTTTGCAGGTCGTCATCGTCGGCGCAGAAAAATTATCCGAGCGGTTGGCCGATGCGTTTGAGCAATACTTCGGCATCCGGCCGTTGGAAGGTTACGGCACCACCGAATGCGCGCCGGCGGTGGCCGTGAATATTATGGATTTTCGCGCGGCGGGCTTTCATCAGATCGGCGGCAAGCGCGGGAAAATCGGCCGCGTGCTGCCCGGCATGATGGCGCGGCTGGCCGACCCGGAACATCCGTGGAGCGAAAAAACCGTGTCCGCCGGCGAACCGGGCATGTTGCTCGTGCGCGGGCCGAACGTGATGCGCGGCTATCTCGGCCTGCCGGAAAAGACGGCCGATGTGCTGCGGCACGGCTGGTATTGCACCGGCGACGTGGCGACGGTGGACGAGGACGGCTTTTTGCAGATCACCGGGCGCTTGAGCCGGTTCAGCAAAATCGGCGGCGAGATGGTGCCGCACCTGAAGATCGAGGAAAAATTGCAGGAGCTGGCGGGCGTGGCCGAGACGATGTTTGTCGTCGCCGGCGTGCCGGATGAAAAAAAAGGCGAACGGCTCGTCGTCCTGCACAAGCTGGCGAAAAATGATTTGCAAACGTGTCTGGAGAAATTCGCCGCGTGTGATTTGCCGAATCTGTGGAAGCCGAAGGCCGATGCGTTTTACCGCGTGGAGCAGTTTCCACTGCTGGGCACCGGCAAGCTGGACTTGCGCGGCGTGAAGGAACTCGCCCAAAAGTTTTCGTCAACGGATGAACACAAATGAACCTCAGATTTTAGAATCCCCATCTGTGGAAATCTGTGTTCATCTGTGGCTACAAAAAAATAAGTTCATGCCGGATTCCGGTTTCGTCGCAATGCAAAATGGCCACGCTGCGTTCTGTGCCGAACTTGGGCTTTCCCGCGTAGCCGGGATTGAAAAACAAAATGCCGTTCACCGTCTCCACGAATATCTTGTGCGTGTGGCCGAATACCACCACGTCCGGCTTTTCCCAGGCGATCCGCGCCGCCACTTTGTCCATCAGCGCCGACGGATTGACGATGTGATGGACAAGAAATATTTTGTCCGCCATCGTCACGACTTCGGTTTCCTTGAACGACAGGCCGAGGTCGGTGTTGCCAACGACAGCGGTGACGGGCGCAATTTGCTCCAGCTCAAACGCGATGAAAGCGTCGCCGACGTCGCCCGCGTGCAAAATGTGATCCACGCCCACGAACAACTTTTTGATCTGCTGGTCGAGAAATCCGTGCGTGTCGGAAATGATGCCTAGTTTCATGTTGAAAGTTAAAGGTTGCAGGTTCTCCCCGGCGCACGATGGTTAAAAAACTTGCAACTTGCAACCTTCAACGTGGAACAATTCACGCCTTCGCTTCCTCAGGTTTTTCTTCCGGCTCGGCTTCCTCGTCGCGCGCGCCGGCTTTTTTGTCGGCCGGTGATTCGAAAGGCGCGGTCAGTTTGGCCGCCGCGACAAACAGCGCGGTGAACAGCCCGCCGCTCATCAGTGTGTTGCGGAAAAATTCCCACGTGGACGGATAGCCGCCAACCCCTTTTGTCAGCGCGAGCAGCCAGCCGGCGAATGTTTTCGCGTATTCGGGATTGTGAAACGGGTTGAAGAACCATGACGCGGTGTTCGTGATGAGGTAGAACAAAATTGCACCGAACAAGCCGCCGCCGAGCAGCGCGGTGAAGGACGATTGCGGCTTGAACCTGCGGCCGAGGAAAATCAAAACGGCGTATGCGGCGTAGTTGAACGCAAGATTTGCCAGATTGGCCGCGTCCCAAACTTCAACGCCGTGCGCCGAATAATACAGGTTCAAACCAACGTCTGTCGCGAGCAGAACCAGGACCGGCAGCCACCACGAATATTTTTTTGGAAAATAGACGCCCGCGCAAAACGCGAACGCGTAGGCCGCGCTGAAATTCAATGGCAGCGCGCCGGGAATCCGCGACACGGCGAACAGCGCCACGAACACCAGCGGCAGCCAGCGATTTAATTTCTCTTTCAATGCCGGAAGGATAATCCGCCGGCCCGAAATGACAAGCCGCCGAAACAATTTTCAAATTTTTCTCCGCGCATTCGGCGCACTGTGGCAGTTTTGCTGCCGGTGGAAAAACTGTTCGACATCATTTTCGAGGACGAGGACTTGCTGGTCATCAACAAACCGACCGGGCTTGTCTGTCATCCGACCAAGAATGGCGAGATTTCCAGCCTCATCGGCCGCGCGCGGCTTTATCTTTCGCGCGAAGGCGGCGAAGAATGCGAAGGAAAAGCAACGGAAGAAAAACCTTCGCCGCCATCGCGTCCATCGCGCGACGATTCCCAACTTAAAATTCAAAACTCAAAATTAAAGAATGTTCAGCCGCATTTGGTCAACCGGCTCGACCGCGAAACCGGCGGCGTCGTCATCGTCGCCAAAAACTCCGAAGTAGCCGGCGAGCTGGGGAAAATTCTCGAAAACCGCGCCGTCCAAAAGGAATATCTCGCCATTGTCCACGGCCATGTTTCGGCGGAGCAGGGGATCATTGACGCGCCGCTCGGCAGCGACGAATCCAGCCGCGTCTTCGTAAAGGATTGCGTCCGGCCGGACGGTAGGCCGTCACAAACGGAGTTTTGGGTTGAGCGCAGATTTGAAAAGCGTGTTTCGCGCGAAGGCCGCGAAGTTTGCGAAGAAAGTTCAAAGCGGACAAATCCTTCGCCGCCTTTGCGTTCTTCGCGCGACCTCTGTCCGTTTTCCCTGCTCCGCGTCGTCCCGCGCACTGGCCGCAAACACCAGATCCGAATTCACCTCGCGCATCTCGGCCATCCCATCGTCGGCGACAAGCTCTACGGCGGCGACGAGGATTTGTATCTCGCGCTAGTTGAACAACGCCTGACGCCAGAGCAACGCGCCAAATTGATTTTTGAAAACCACGCGCTCCACGCCCGCGCCGTGAGATTTGCTTGGCGCGGAAAGCAGATGGATTTTTCCTGCGAGCCCGAACCGTGGTTCAAAGAATTTGTAGCAGCGAATGTCAGTTCGCTCTAATTTTATTTCGTCTTTTCGCATTCTCCCGTCAAAAAATCCGTGTTTCATCTGGGTTTCATCTGTGGCTAAATGGTTCCCATGTTCGTGATCCCGAAAACCATGCGCGCCGTCGTTTATCGCGGCGTCAACGACCTGCGCCTCGAAACCGTGCCCGTCCCGCGCACTGGCGCGAACGAACTGCTCGTCAAGGTCGCGGTCTGCGGCGTATGCCCGACCGACATAAAAAAAATCCATTACGGCACCGTGCCGCCGCCGCGCATTTTCGGCCACGAAACCGCCGGCACGATTGTGAAAATCGGCGGTGGAAATTCTCCCAATACTAGAAATTCAAAATTCAAAATTCAAAACTTGAAAATCGGCGACCGCGTGGCGTTGCATCATCACGTTCCGTGTCTGGACTGTCACTATTGTCGTCATCACGCCTTTGCCCAGTGCGAAACTTACAAGCGCACCGGCATCACCGCCGGCTTTGAACCCGCCGGCGGCGGCTACGCCGAATACGTCCGCGTGCTGCCGTTCGTGCTGCCCGGCGTGGTGAAAATTCCCGCGAAAAATTCCTTCGAGGAGGGCGCGATGCTGGAACCCGTCAACACCGTGCTCAAGGCCGTCCGCCGGCTGGAGCTGTTGCGCGGGGACATCGTGCTGGTGGCCGGGCAGGGGCCGATTGGTTTGATGTTCACCCGTCTGTTGAAAATCGCCGGCATGAAAGTCCTCGGCACCGATCTGCTGGCCTCGCGCCTGAAGCTCGCCAGAAAATACGGCGCGAACCGGGCAGTTCTGGCCAATCAACTTTCAACTCCAAACTCTCAACTTCGTATTGACGCCGCCATCATCGCCGTGCCTTCCGACGCCGTGGTGACGCAGGCGCTGCAGCTTGTGCGCGGCGCGGGAAAAGTTTTGTTGTTCGCCCACACAAAAAGAGCGGAAGTCAGAAGTCAGAAATCAGAAGTCAGAAAACCATCGTTCAACCTTCAACCTTTAACCTTCAACCTTGATCTGGCTTCCGTCTGTCTGGACGAGAAAGACCTTGTCGGCAGTTATTCCTCGGATTTCACGCTCCAGCGCGAAGTGGCGCGGCTCGTGTTTTCGCGGCAGCTTGACGTGCGTTCGCTCATCACCCACCGCTTTCCGCTCGCCGAAACATCCGCCGCCATCGCGCTGGCCGCACGTCCGACTGAAGCCTCGTTGAAGATTGTTGTCAATGTTGGTGAATAATGAATTGGGGAAGGCTGCGTTTGGTGCTGCAGGCCATTCGCGCCAAGACAAGATTTGGCGAGCATTTCGCAATTTTGTTCCAGAGTTCGGCGTTGACGGTGAGGCGTTCTTCGGTAGAATTTTGGCATCGGTTTAAGGAAATTGATTCCACCACAAATTAGATAATAAAAAAATTATGGCAGTCAAAGTAGCAATCAACGGATTCGGCCGCATTGGCCGGATGGTCTTCCAGGCGCTCTGTGACCAGGGCTTGCTGGGCAAAACAATTGACGTCGTCGCCGTCGTGGACGTGTCCACCGATGCCGATTACTTCGCCTACCAGATGAAATATGATTCTGTGCACGGCAAGTTCAAGCACGCCGTCGCCACGGAGAAGAGCAATCCCGCGCTCGAAGACCCGGACATCCTCGTCGTCAACGGCCACAAGATCAAATGCGTCATGGCCGTCAAGGATCTTGCCACGCTGCCGTGGCAGGCCATGGGCGTGGACATTGTCGTCGAATCCACCGGCCTGTTCACCGACAGCGAGAAGGCCAAGGCGCATCTCGCGGCTGGTGCCAAGAAAGTCATCATCTCCGCGCCCGGCAAAGGCGAGGTCAAGACCATCGTCATGGGTGTCAACGAAGGCGAATACGACGCCCAAAAGCACCACATCGTTTCCAACGCCTCCTGCACCACGAACTGCCTCGCGCCGCTCGTCCACGTTTTGATCAAGGACGGTTTCGGCATCGAGACCGGTTTGATGACGACGATTCACGCGACCACCGCCACGCAGAAAACCGTGGACGGCCCGTCCAAGAAAGACTGGCGCGGCGGTCGCGCGGCTTCCATCAACATCATTCCGAGCACCACCGGCGCAGCGAAGGCCGTCGGCGAAGTGTTGCCCAGCACCAAGGGCAAGCTTACCGGCATGGCATTCCGCGTGCCGACGGTGGATGTCTCGGTCGTTGACCTGACCGTCCGCACCGTGAAAGACACGAGCATCGAAGAGATTGACGCTGCTTTGAAGAACGCCTCGAAGACCTATCTCAAGGGCATTCTCGGCGTGACTGATGAAGAACTGGTTTCCACCGACTTCATCCACGACGACCGCAGCTCGATCTACGACAGCCTCGCGACCTTGCAGAACAACCTGAAGGGCGAGAAACGCTTCTTCAAGATCGTGAGCTGGTATGACAACGAATGGGGTTACAGCAACCGCGTCGTTGACTTGGTGAAATACATCACGGGTAAGGGAATTTAATCCCCGGGTAAAATTCAAGACTTCAAGCCGGCGATTCGCAAGTATCGCCGGCTTTTGTCCATTCAGGTCGTATTTCTTTGACAAGTTTTGGGCCGAGCCGGTAATTTCGCAGATGGCGCAAACCAAATCTCCGGCCCTTGTCTCACGAGGCACGGCCATTGATTTATTTGCTCTTACGGCATTGTGGTTGCTGGCGGTTCTCATCGTGAATCCGAGGGGGGATTTCCCGCTGAACGATGATTGGGCGATGAGCCGGTCGGTGAAACACCTCGTTGAACAAGGGGTCTACCAGCCCACCGGCTGGCTGGCGATGACGTTGATCATGCATGTGTTCTGGGGCGCATTGTTTTGTCTTCCTCACGGGTTTTCCTTGATGGCGGTGCGAATCTCCACACTGGTGCTGTCGCTGGTCGGCGTGCTCGGCCTGTATGCCTTGATCCGGCAACTGGATCGTCCGCGGTGGCTGGGGATGATTTGTGCGCTGACGCTGTGCTTCAACCCGATCTATTTTTCACTCTCCAACACTTTCATGACCGACGTGCCGTTCACGGTTTGGGAAATTTTGGCGTGCCTGTTTTTCGTCCGCTATTTGCAGAGGCAAAAGGATTTCGACCTGTGCATCGCCACGGCACTGGCGATTGCCGCGTTGCTGATCCGTCAGCTCGGCCTGGCAATCCCGATGGCGTTCGGCGTGGCGTTTTTGTTCAAAAACAGGTTTCAAAAAAATTCATGGTTCCGGGCGTCGCTGCCGGCAATCCTGACGGCGGGAACGCTGATCGCCTTCAACCACTGGTTGCGGGCGAGCGGCCGGGCGGTTGGTGACTACAACCTCCAATTAAGCCAAATGGTTGGGAAGTCGAAGCATCCACTGACGCTGCCGCTGAACTTCGCTCATTACGGCTGGGTCATGCTGATGTATCTCGGTCTTTTTTTGCTGCCAATTTTTGCGATGGTCAAATTCAACCGGCAGACGGAAGCGGAAAAATCGCAGTCGGTTTTTTGGCTCCGGCTTGCCTGGTTCGGATTGCTGACGCTGACAATGGGACATTTTTTACTCAAACCGTCTTTGATGCCGGTGCACCTCAATATTCTTGATGCCTGGGGCCTCGGCCCGCTCACGTTGTGCGATACACAGATGTTGAAACTTCCCGATGTCCCACTGCTGCCGGCCGCCTTCCGGGCGGTGGTCACCATTTTGAGTTTGTTGGGGGCCGGGCTTTTGATTGCGATCGTGGTAAAGGAAGTGACATGGCTCGTGTCCGAATTCCGATCACGCAATGTTTCCGCCCCGCCGGCTGACCGTCAAATGAAAAACACCCTCGCCGTCTTTTTTCTGGCCGGCACATTGATTTATCTGGGACCGCTTTTGATCAACGGCTTTTTCGACCGCTACCTGCTAACGGCGGTCATGTTGCTCGCGGCATTTGTGGTTGTTACGCTGCCAGCCATTGAGCGGCCACCGGTCAGCGTGCGGCATCTCGTGGGAATTTTGCTGGTGGCTGGTTTTGCCGGTTACGCCGTCGCCGGCACGAGGGATTATTTGGAGTGGAACCGGATTCGCTGGGAAGCCCTGGCCGATTTGCAGCGGGAAAATATTTCTCCGCAACAGATTGACGGGGGATTCGAATTCAACGGCTGGTTTTTATACGACCCGAAATTTCACGGCCCTCCCCACAAAAGCAATTGGTGGGTGCAGGATGATGAATATCTCCTTTCGTTTGGACCATTGGCCGGTTACGAAATCTATCGCGAGTATAAATACGCGCATTGGATGCCGTGGTATGAGGGGAAAATCCTCGTGCTCAAACGCAGGAATGAGGAGTCCCCGACAACAGGGAAACATGATAGCAGTGCAACGAAACGTCCATGAGCTGGGCGAAGGTGGACGGCTGTGTTCTTGATTCGTCCGCCGTTTTTGTTTGCCTTGCCGCCTGCGCGGATGCTTTCATTGTTTCCCCGCGTGAATACCGATCCACAAGGAAACCGCCCCGCACGGATGGCTTCGTCAAGTGAGCCGGATCAAAGCCGGCTTCAGTTTTTTTTAAGCTGCGCATTCTTCTTTGCCATTGTGCTGATCGTTTATCGCCCAATCCTGCCGGGAAGTTTTGTGATAGACGATGAAAGTCTGATTGGCCGGGATAATCCGTTGGTGAACGGAACCTGCTCGCCGTGGACGATTTGGTTCCAGACCGATTTCACGCTGGCGACTTTCGGCTGGTGGTTGCAAAGGCTGGCGTGGGGAGAAAATCCGGCCGGGTATCACGCCGTGTGCCTGGTGCTTCACGCCGTCAGCGGGATTTTGCTCTGGCGCCTGCTGGCGCGGCTGAAAATCCCCGGTGCATGGCTGGCGGCGGTGCTGTTCGTGGTGCATCCGGTCTGCGTGAATTCCGTCGCCCGGATTTCCGAGCTGAAGAACACGCTTTCGCTGCCGTTTTTTCTCCTGGCTTTTCTGGGATACCTGCACTACGAGGCTGCGGCCTTGTATCCTGAAATTTTCAATCCGCCTGAAACACATCCGTCCCACCGTCGCGCCACGCTCTGGTATGTTTTCTCATTGATTGCCTTTGTGCTGTCGTTGTTGAGCAAAACCACGGTGGTCATGCTGCCCGTGCTGTTGCTGGCCTGCGCAGCCTGGCAACGCCGGCGGATCATGTGGCGCGATGTGGTGCATACGATGCCGTTTTTTATTCTGTCGCTGGCATTCGGCTTGATGTCGGTCTGGTTTCAAAAAAATCAGGCGTTGGTCGTCGCCCGGCTGACGCTCCGATCATCGAGCTTTATGGAGCGGCTGGCGGGAGCCGGACAGGATTTCTGGTTCTATGTCGGCAAGATTTTTTGGCCTGTCAATTTAAGTGTAATCTACCCGGCATGGAAATTGGATCCGGGTTCGTTCGCAGCGTATCTTCCGGTTTTGCTGGCCGGCGCGGTTTTGGTTTTGTGCTGGTGGTTTCGCCGAAGCTGGGGGCGGCCTGCGCTGTTTGGAATCGGCTGCTTTGTCATCAGCCTGTTTCCGGCGCTCGGTTTTTTTGACGCGCAATTTCTGACCATGGGCCGCGTCTCGGATCATCTGCAATATCTGCCGATCATTGCGCTGGTGGCGCTGGCGACTGCGGCGCTGGTTTCCCTGCCGGCCAGATCCATTTTTCGGGTCGCGGCCGTTTGCCTGATTTTGATTTTATCAGTTTTGACCTTTCAACGTGCGCGAGTTTTTGCCTCGCAAGAGAAACTCATGCGCGACACGCTGGCCAAAAATCCGGCGGCGTGGACTTCTTACAACGATCTGGGCATAGTTCTGGCCAAACGAGGAGATTATGTTGCGGCGATCAACGAGTTTCAGAATTCGCTGCGATGCAATCCCGGCTACGCCGACGCGCGCCTAAACCTCGGTGTCGCCCTGCTGTTGCAGGGCAGGCCCGCCGAGGCGGAGCCGCAATTTCTGGAAGTCTTGAAGGTCAAGCCCTACGAACCGGCGGCGCACAGGCAGTTGGCGGAAATCCTGGTGGAGCAGGGAAGAGATCAAGCGGCGCTGTATCATTTGAAGGTGGCGTTGGCGTTCAAGCCGGACGTCGAAACGCGCCTGGCGCTGGCATCGCTGTTCTATAAAACCGGCGATTCCCGTTCGGCGGTGGATCAACTTCACCGGGTGCTCGCCATCAAACCGGATGAGGGTGAGGCGCTCAATAATCTGGCCTGGATTCTCGCCACCGATCCTGACGCCGTCGTTCGGAACGGAGTTGAAGCCGTTCAACGCGCGGAACGGGCCTGTCAACTGACGGGTTACAAACAACCCTCCATGATTAGCACGCTGGCGGCGGCTTATGCAGAAGCGGGGCGCTTTCCGGAGGCAGTTACTACTGCGGAAATGGCGGTGAAAATGCAAATTGCCAACGGCGAAACGCACCTGGCGGACATCAATAATCAACTGTTGATTCTCTATCGCAGCGGCAAGCCTTACCATTTAACTCCGGCGGGCAACAGGTAACAAACATTACAAATTTGTTTTCCCGACAAATCGGGATTTCACAACCGGGTGCCGCTGCTATAAACGCGGGCCTGGACTTCACGGAAGCTGTTCAGGAAAAGATTGTTTTCGGCCACGGTTTTTTCCACGAGCTGCTTGAGCAGGAACATTTCCGAGCTGCTGACGACGGCGTGGACGCTGTATTTGAATCCTTCCGAAGGTGAAAGGGTCTGGAACGAATCGCCGAGCAGAAAGACGGTGGAGTGGCGGCGCTGGTTCACCGGCATGGTTTGCAGCGCCTGGAGCGTGAGGTTTTCCTCGATGTTGTTCGCGGCGAAAAGTTCCTCGACGATGACGACCTGATAATGCACCTGGCCGAACCGCACAAGGAAATCGCTGTGCGTGGCGGCGGTGTGAACCTTGTAGCCCAGTTCCTGGAGCGCGGTCTTGGCTACCTCAAGCCACTCCGGCGTGGAAAAGGCGATCAAGGCCGGTTTGTCCTCGGTGCTGACGAAATCAAATGAGCCAGTCATAATTATCTAATTTTAAGCATGGGTGGTGCCGCCGCCGCGCCGGCTTTCATCCGCAGGGAGCCGGCGGTGTTGGCCAGTTCGCCCCGGGATTTCTTGATGTTGTCAATGCCGCGCGCCACCACGCTACGTTTCGTGCAATAGGCTAGAGAGGTCTCTTCGGTGATCAGTCCCTGTTCGTAGGCTTCCAGGCAGGCATGGTCAAAGGTGCGCCAGCCGAATGGATAGCTGGACTCGATGATTTCGTAAAACGTTTTGCCCTCGGTTTCACCGAGGCGGACGGTCTCCTGCGTGCGCAGGTTGCTGCCCATGATTTCCAGCAGCGCGAACCGCCCGCCGCCGATCTGCGGCGCGAGCCGCTGGCTGACGATCCAGCGCAACGTGTCGGAGAGACGGATGCGGATCTGCTCCTGTTCTTCCGGTTCGAACATGCCCAAAATGCGGTTGATGGTTTCCCCGGCATTCACGGTGTGCAGCGTGCTCATGACCAGGTGGCCGGTTTCCGCCGCGCTCAACGCGATTTTCACCGTGTCGCGGTCGCGCATTTCGCCGACGAGAATCACCTTCGGCGCCTGGCGCAACGCGGCGCGCAGGCCGTTGGCGTAGCTGTCAAAATCAATGCCCAGCTCGCGCTGGTTGAACGTCGCCACCTTGTGCGGATGCACATATTCCACCGGGTCTTCCAGCGTCACGATGTGAACGGGCTTGGAGACGTTGATTTCATCCAGCACAGCGGCCAGCGAAGTGGATTTGCCGGAACCGGTGGCGCCGGTGACCAGCACCAAGCCGGTTTTTTCCTTCGGAATCTCTTTGAAAATTTCCGGAAATTTCAACTTCTCCAGCGTGGGAATGGACGTGTTCAACTGGCGGCAGACGATGGAATAATTGCCGCGCTGCGCAAAAATGTTGACGCGAAAACGCGCCTTGTCCTGAAGCGCATACGACGCGTCGCAGGAGCCGTGGCGCAGCAAATCTTCAATCTGCCAGAGGTTGTCGCCGATGATGTTTTGCGCGATGGTCTCGATCTGGAAGGGCGTGAGCTTGTCAATCGGCGGGTCCAGCACGACGGGTTTGAGTTCGCCGTAGGCTTCCACCTGCGGTGGCCGGCCCACCGTGAACAAAACATCGGACACTTCCGGCTGCGAGGCCAGCGTTGCCAACAAAATCTGATCCAGTTCGGGTCGCCGCATAAATCAATGATTAAGATTCGTCTTCTTCCGGCGGATGTGCCAGCAGGCCGCGGAATTTTTTCTTGTCCAATGCCTTGTCGTAGCCGTCCTCCGGTGTGATCCGCTTCATGCGGACGTGTTCCATGATGTGGTCGTCGAGCGGCTGGTTGCCGGTCTTCTTGCCGACCTGGATCATGCCGTGAATCTGGTGGGTCTTGCCTTCGCGCACGAGGTTGGCGATGGCCGTGTTGAACACCAGCACTTCAAACGCCGCCACGCGGCCCTTCTTGTCCGAGCGCTTGAACAGCGTCTGGGCCACCACGCCCTTCAGCGCCTCGGACAGCGTCTGGCGGATTTTGTTCTGCTGGTCGGCGGGGAAAACGTCAATGATGCGGTCCACCGTCTTGGCCGCGCTTTGTGTGTGCAGCGTGCCGAAAACCAAGTGCCCGGTCGCGGCGGCGGTGATGGCCAGTTCGATGGTTTCCAAGTCGCGCATTTCGCCGACGAGGATGATGTCCGGATCTTCGCGCAGCGCGCCGCGCAATGCAGCCGAAAAGGATTTGGTGTGGACTCCGACTTCGCGGTGGTTCACCAGGCAGTTTTTGCTTTCGTGGACAAATTCAATCGGGTCTTCAACGGTGATGATGTGTTCTTTGCGGTTGCGGTTCGCGTAATCCATCATCGCCGCGAGCGTCGTGGATTTGCCGGAGCCGGTCGGGCCGGTGATGACGACCAGTCCGCGGTGCAGCATGGCGAATTTTTTCAACACGGGCGGCAGCGGCGATTCCAGCTTCTCAAAATCTTCGAAAGACAGCACGCGGCTGGGAATCTGACGGAACACGGCGCAGATGCCGTTTTTCTCATTGAAAAAATTGACACGGAAGCGGGAGATTTTTGGGATTTCGTAGCCGAAATCCACGTCGCCCGTTTCCTCGAAGGTTTTGATTTTGTAATCCGGCGCGATTTCGTAGAGCATCTGTTTGAGCGAATCGGCCTCCAGCGGCGGATAATCCACGCGCTGCATCTCGCCATTGATGCGCAACATCGGCGGGTTGCCCGAGGACATGTGCAGGTCGGACGCCTTTTGCTCGAACATCAAGTTGAAAAACGCATCAATTTTAGCCATAAGTTTCTTCCTGTTGTAAAAATCCTAGCTATTGTCGGGCCAAACGCAAGCTGTGAGCCAATTGTCTCAAATCATCCGCGCCGAAACCTCCGCCAGGGGTGTTTTACCCTTCGCGCGCTTCATGGAACTGACCCTCTACTGTCCCATTCATGGATACTATGAAAAGCAAAAAGACAATGTCGGGCGCAGCGGCGACTTCATTACCAGCGTCAGCACCGGCGCATTGTTTGGACAGCTACTGGCGTTCCAGTTTGCCGGCTGGCTGGAGGAACTTCACTTGTCACCCGCCACCCGCCACCCGTCACTTTGCTTGATTGAGGCCGGCGCGCATGACGGGAAACTGGCCAAAGACATCTTGACCTGGCTACAATTGAACCGCCCGAAATTATTCGACCAGCTCGAATACTGTATTCTCGAGCCGTCCGCCCGCCGGCAGGACTGGCAGCGCGAGACATTGAAACAATTTGCCTCGCATGTCCGCTGGTTCACGAGTTTTGAAAACTTGTCACCCGCCACCCGCCACCCGTCACTTGCCGGCATCATTTTCAGCAACGAACTCCTCGACGCCTTTCCCGTCCACCGTTTTGGCTGGGACGGAAGAAATAAAAAATGGTTCGAGTGGGGCGTCGCCATCGAAGGCGAAAAATTCGTTTGGGCGCGCGTGCCGGAAAACCTTCAACCTCCAACCTTCAACCTTCAACCTTCCGGTTTGGAATCCGTCCTGCCCGATGGCTACACCATCGAGACCAGCCCCGCCGCCGAAAGCTGGTGGCGCGAAGCCGCCGGAATTTTGGTGCGCGGAAAGCTGGTCACGATTGATTACGGCTTCATCGGTGACGAGCAATTTTCTCCTGCGCGCACGAATGGAACGCTCCGCGCCTATTTCCGGCATCACGTCAGCGACGATTTGCTGGCGAATGTCGGCGAACAGGATTTAACCGCGCACGTCAATTTCTCCGCGATCCAGAAAGCCGGTGAAGAAACCGGACTGAAAACCGAATTTTTCGGCACGCAATCGAAATTCCTCACTGAAATCCTCAAAACGCAATTCGCAATTCCCAATTCGCAATTC